>CAZSUE010000304.1:0-6226 GCA_964609045.1 uncultured archaeon
GCGAGGTCGAGTACAGTGGCGATATGAGGGTCCGTCACCTCCTCGAGGTGCTCAGTGATGAGATCGGGTTCGATGCGATCGAAAAGCGCCTGACGCGACAGCTCAAGAAACTGAACCTCGCACCGTACTACGGCTGCCTCCTGGTTCGCCCGCGCGAGGCCGCCATCGACGATGTGGAAGCACCGACGGTGATGCATCGCCTCCTCGACGCGCTCGGCGCCGCCACCATTACCACGCCGTATATGACCGAGTGCTGTGGGTCGTACCAAACGGTTAAGCAAAAGGAGCTCGTGGCGCAGCGTGGCTATAAGATCATCGACGCGGCACGCAGCCGCGGTGCGGACGCCCTGGTCACCTCATGCCCGTTATGCCATTTCAACCTCGACCGGCGCCAGGAGAATATCGCGAAGCGGTACAAAGGGTTCGAGCCCATGCCGATCTTCTATTTCACGCAACTGATGGCACTCGCATTCGGCCTCTCGGAAGAGGTCTGTAGGTTCGATCTCCATTATGTCGACCCACGCCCGCTCCTTCGCACCCGCTCGATCGCAACGGGTGCGTCCGAAGAGCTGGCGGAGGTGGCGCAATGACGCGCATCGGCGTCTTCATCTGTCATTGTGGCGCGAATATCGCCGGTACGGTGGATGTGGAGGCGGTCCGCGACAAGATCGCGGAGCACCCCGATGTCGTCTATGCCGAGGATTACGTCTATCTCTGCTCCGACCCGGGCCAGAAGCTCGTGCACGATGCCATCGAGGAGCAAAACCTCGACGGCGTGGTCGTCGCGAACTGCTCGCCGAATTTGCACGAGAAGACCTTCCGTACCGTGGCCGCCGCCGCCAAGCTCAACCCCTATTTGTGCGAGATCGCCAATATCCGCGAGCAGTGCTCCTGGCCGCACAGCAAGGAGCCGGAACGCGCGACGAAGAAGGCGCTCAATATCATACGGGCCACGGTGGAAAAGGTCAAGCGCGACCGCGAGCTCATCCCGCTGGAGGTGCCGCTGACGAAAAAGGCGCTGGTCATCGGCGGTGGGATCACCGGTATCCAGACCGCGCTCGATATCGCCGACGGCGGGTACGAGGTCCATCTCGTCGAGCGCAGCCCGTCCATCGGCGGGCGCATGGCACAGCTCTCCGAGACCTTCCCCACCCTCGATTGCCCGCAGTGCATCATGACGCCGAAGATGACGGAGGTGGCGCAGCATCCCAATATCCGGCTTCACACCTACACCGAAGTGGAGTCGGTCGACGGTTATGTGGGCAACTTCACCGTGGCGATCCGGCACAAGGCGACCTATGTGAACTGGGATGTCTGTACCGGCTGCGGCGACTGCGCGACGAAGTGCCCCATGAAGGTCGATTCCGAGTACGAATGCGGCCTCGAGAAAAGGCGCGCGATCTATCGTCCGTTCCCGCAGGCGGTACCAAATAAATTCGTCATCGATCCCGAGCATTGCCTCAAACTGTCCCGCGATAAGTGCGGGAACTGCGCGCGCGTCTGCGAGGCGAACGCCATCGACTACGAGATGAGCGATCGTATCGAGGAGATCGAGGTCGGCGCCATCGTCGTGGCCACCGGGCTCGAGATCATGCCGAAGGAAGCGGTGGCGGAGTACGGCTACGGGAAGTATCCAGATGTGGTCACCGCGCTCCAGTTCGAGCGCTATCTCGCACCGTCCGGGCCCACCGACGGCATCCCACGCCGCCCCTCCGACGGGACCATCCCCAAGGAGGTGGTGTTCATCCAGTGCGTCGGCTCGCGCGACCCGGAGAACGCCTATGCCTATTGCTCGCGGATCTGTTGTATGTATACCGGGAAGCAGGCGATGCTCTATCGGCACGCCGTCCCCGACGGGCAGGCCTATGTCTTCTATATCGATATCCGCTCCAACGGGAAGGGCTACGAGGAGTTCATCCAGCGCGCCATGGAAGAGGACAGCGTCTTCTATCTTCGCGGGCGGGTGTCGAAGCTGTTCGAGGAGGGTGGCAAGATCCGTGTGTGGGGCGCGGACACGCTGACTGGCCGTTCCGTAGAGATCGATGCAGACCTCGTCGTGCTCGCCACCGCCGCACGACCCGCGTCGGGCGTGCTCGAGCTGGCTAATCGGCTCCGCATCTCGCTCAACCAGGATGGCTGGATCAACGAAGCGCATCTCAAGCTGCGGCCGCTGGAGACGCTCACCGCCGGGGTCTATATCGCCGGCGCCGCGCAGTTCCCCAAGGATATTACCGACTGCGTCGCGCAGGGCAGCGGCGCGGCGGGCAAGATCCTCGCGCTCTTTTCCAACGAGCAGCTCGTCCACGACCCGACCGTCGCCGCGGTGGATATCGAGATCTGTCGTGGGTGCGGGATGTGTGAATCGATCTGTACCTACGACGCGGTGGAGGTGGACGAGGAACGCGGTGTGGCAGTGGTCAACGAGGCGCTCTGTGAAGGGTGTGGCGCCTGTGCCGCCGCCTGTCCCTCCGGTGCCATGCGGCATCGGAACTATCGCAAGAGACAGATCCTCGATATGATCACCGAGGTCATAGAGACGGTATGACACCGAGGGGGATAGTGGAGGACCGATCCATGGAGAATGAGGAAGACGATGGGAACGACGAGCGCCAATATGGTGACGATCGAGATCGAATTCAACAGCCAGATGAACCAAACCGGAGTGGAGCCACGATGGGAGGAAATGAGGAGAGGGACCGCACCCCCGACGGGGCACCGTCCATGCCGGCAATGGTCCCCGCGCGACGCGTACTCGTCATTGGCGGCGGGCTCGCCGGGATCAAAGCGGCGTTGGAGTGCACCGAGATCGACGACGAGATCGAGGTGCTCCTCATCGAGCGGTCGCCGTATTTGGGCGGCACGCTCTCGCAGCTCGATAAGCAGTTTCCTACCAACGATTGCGGGATGTGCCGGATGCTGCCGCAGTTCGGGTCGGAAGAATGCGCCGAGTACTGCCTGCGACGGTATTTCCGGCACGATCGGATCACGATCATGACGAACACGACCCTCGGAATGCTCGAGGGCGAACCGGGCGCGTTCCGGGCGCGGCTGGAGAAACAGCCCTCGTTCGTCGACCCGCTGCGCTGTATCGGCTGCGGCCGCTGCGTCGATATCTGTCCCGTCACGGTCCGCGACAAGTACAACGAGCGGCTCTCGGAACGGAAAGCGGTCTATATCCGCTATCCGGAGGCGGTGCCGAAAAGCTACACGATCGACGACCACGCCTGCACGCGGTGCGGTGCCTGCGTCAGCGAGTGCCCCGTGGACGCCATCAACCTCACCCGTACCGGCGCTACCTTGAACGAGCCGGTGGATGCGGTGATCGTTGCCACTGGGTTCGACGAGTTCGATCCAACGGGCTGCACACCGTACGGCGCGGGCGAGCACGCGGATGTCGTTACTTCGACCGCATACGAACGGCTCCTCTCCGGCCTCGGCCCGGGCGAGGGCGTCCTCCGCCGACCCTCCAACGGCGAAAAGCCAGCGTCGGTGGCGTTCATCCAGTGCGTGGGCTCGCGCGACGAGGATCACCCGTTCTGTTCCTCCGCATGCTGTATGATCACATTGAAGGAAGCGATCCTCACCAAACGCCGGTACCCGTCCATCGATGTGGCCGTGTTCTATATGGATCTGCGCACTTTCGGTGCCGGGTATTATCGGCTGGTGGAAGCGGCCGAGGCGCTGGGCGTGCGGTTCATACGCAGCCGTGTGGCGGCGGTGAACACCACCGGCGACCGACCAATATTGGAGTATGCTGTGGACGGCGGTGAATACCGTGAAGACGCGTTCGATATGGTGACGCTCGCCGTGGGGCTCCATCCGGCGCAGGATACCGAGCGGCTGGCAACGGCGTTGGCGGTCGACTCCAACGATCTCGGCTATATCGCCAATGTACCGCTTTCGCCCACCGAGACCTCGCGAGCGGGCGTGTTCGTCTGCGGCGCGGCGAGCGGGCCGAAGGATATTCCGGATACGATCGCAGAGGCCATCGCCGCCGCTGCGTCGATCGTCCCGAAACGCGCCGGCGAGGAACCGCCGGATGGCTCGGGAGCGGAGACCAGCGCCGCCGTCCGATCGCCATCGGCGACAGAAACAGAAACAGAGCCCGCGTCTAGCACGCAGTTAGAACTAGAAGAAAAAGAAGAAGATACGGCCTCTGGCTCCCAACCGGAACCGGACGGCGATATCGGCGTGTTCGTCTGTCGCTGTGCGGGCGAGATAGAGGGTGCCGACGAGCTGGCCGCGTTCGCGCGACAACTGCGCGATGTGAGCCATGCGTCCACGGTGGACCTCATCTGCCACGACCAGTGCCCTCTCCTCGCGGCGGTGCGCCGACACGGTCTCGAACGTGTCGTCGTCGCCGGGTGCTCGCCGTTCACCCTGGAGGACCACATCACGCATGCATTGGAAAGTGCGGGTGTGGACCCCACGCTGGTGGCGGTGGTCGATATTCGCCGCGGCGCCACGCTCGAGGCCGCCACCGGGTTCGCAACCGAAAACGAGGATGAGGACGAGGATGAGGATGAGGACGAGGACGAGGACGAGGAGACGGGTCCCGCAACGGCCTCGGTTCTCGCCAAGCGCGTTATCGCCATGGGTGTGGAAACGGTGCGAATGCGGAAACCGACGGAGGTCGCGTATCGCACCGTGGAGCATGGCGCCTTGGTGATCGGCGGCGGGCTGGCGGGGTTGGAAGCGGCGCGCACGCTTGCTGCACAGGGGTTCGTTGTGGACCTCGTCGAGCAAAGCGGGACGCTCGGCGGGCACATGGATGACCTCTCGCGGACGCTCGACGGCGCCGACGCGCAAGTATATCTCAAAACACTCATCGACGATGTCCAGCGCGAAGAAAAGATCGCGGTCCATACCGAGACCGAGGTGCGAAAACTCCGCGGCGCGGCCGGTGCGTTCACGGCGACCGTGGCGCCAACGGCGAGATCGTCGGAGACCACGGACACGGCACGCGCTTACGGCGCGGTGATCGTTGCAACCGGTACGATGGTCGCCCAGAGCGACGAATACCGTTATCAGGAAACCGACCGGGTCGTCACCCAGGCCACGTTCCAGGACGAATTGATCGCGGTCGAGGCCAACGAAACTACCGATGTGGACGCAGCGCTCCCGGATACGGTGGCGTTCGTCCAGTGTGTGGGTCAACGCGAGCCCGAGCGGCCCTCATGTTCGCGGGTGTGCTGTCATACCACGCTACGACAGGCGCTCACGCTCAAGCAGCTCAAGCCAAGATCGGAGATCGCGGTGCTCTATCGCGATCTGAACGCGTACGGGTTCGCAGAACAGTATTACATCGCGGCATTGGAAGCGGGGGTACGCTTCTACCGCTACGAGCTGGATACAAAGCCCGCCGTCGGCATCGAGGAGGATGAGGGGGCGCCTATTCATATCACGGTGCAAGATCCGGTGCTCGAGAGCGACATCGATATTGTGGTGGAACGACTGGTGCTGGCCACCGCGCACCTTCCATCGTTCCCTGAGACGCTGGCACCGACGGCCGCCACACCAAAAGCGGGTAGCGTGGTGCTCAGGCGCAACGAGGACGGGTTCGTCGAGGTGGCCAATGTCAAATATCGACCGGTGGACTGCTCCACCGACGGGCTTTTCGCCTGCGGCGCGGTGACCGCGCCTAAAAGTGCGGGGGAAGTGATCGCCCAGGCGCGCGCCGCGGCACAACGGGCGCGGAGCGTTATCGGGAGAGAACGACTGTGGGCGCGCAATGTCGCAGCCGAGGTCACCGAGCGGTGGTGCTCCGGGTGTGGCAGTTGCATCCCGATCTGTCCGTACCATGCGCGGACGCTGGATACCGAGCGACATGTAGCGGTAGTGGACGAACAGCTCTGTCGCGGGTGTGGCGCCTGCGCCACGGTCTGCCCGAACAGTGCCACGAAGCTGCGCGGCTATCGCGATAGGGAGATACTCTCGCTCCTTGACCGGGTGCTCATCCCCGCCGAGGAGTCGGGGACTGGGTCAGGAACGGTGGGCCAGTCATGAATGGGACTGGATCGAACTTCACGGGATATTCGTCCATATAATCATAATCGTCAATTGACAGCCGAGAGACTGAGAGAAAAAGCATAGCTGAGAACCATACCTGCGAACACGATCGACATCATAAACAACATCATCAATAATATAACGATCAACATCATAGTAAAGGTGGCTGACCGAGAACTGAGGGGTGGTTGAGCCTATATTTAACTTTTGCCCGAAA
>CAZSUE010000305.1:0-6217 GCA_964609045.1 uncultured archaeon
TTACACTTCACACTTTACACTTTACACTTTACACCTCCCGCCCTTTACACTTTACACCTCCCGCCCTTCACCCTTCACCCTTTACACTTCACACTTCACACTTCACATCCCCACTACATTACACTGAAAAAAGGAGAGAAACCCATGCAAGAAGCATTAGGATTAATTGAGACCCGTGGCCTCATCGGCGCCGTGGAGGCGGCGGACGCCATGGTGAAAGCAGCAAATGTCACGCTGATCGGGAAGGACAAGGTCGGCGGTGGCTATGTCACCGTCATGGTCCGCGGCGATGTTGGCGCGGTCAAGGCGTCGGTGGACGCCGGCGCCGCCGCGGCACGCGCGGTGGGCGAGCTGATCTCGGTGCATGTCATCCCACGCCCGCACGACGAGGTAGAGAAGATCCTCCCCAGGGTGCCCAAATAGATCGCGACGACCTCTGGACGCGCCATGCGCTCCCGATCTCCAACCGGGTTCGAACGCATGGTCGCCACAGTTGGGTCATCGATAGCGAGCGCAAACGAGTAACGGAAAGGGAAACGCAATGGCTTCGAATACGAATCAGAATACAGTATCACGATCCACGTCGAACGGCGCAGATGCGCGTGAGCTGTCGGACATGGTGAGCCGCATCACCGAACAGGTGGTGACGAAGCTCCGTGACGGCGCCAGTGGCACGACGGTGCGCCGCGACGCGCCAGCCTACGCCGTCGGCAGCACGGCGTCCAGCGGTAGTGGTGGCAGCAACAATTCCACCGGCGCACCGCACGACGCACTCGTCGTGCTCACCGGCGGCCACGATCGGGTCGAGGAGATGAAGGAGCAGCTCCGACTGCTCGGGCGCCAGTGTCGGCGCATCACGCTGGTGCTCTCACAGTCTGCGCAGGGGTTGTTCTCTACCGAAGAGCTGCGCTCCCTCCTTCGGCCGAACCGGCTGATCACCACATCGTTCTATCCCGATATCGACGAGCTGCTCGACGATGCACAGATCGTCTACCTCCCGATCATGTCGCTCAATTGCGCGGTGAAGGCCTCGCAGCTGGTGGGCGATACGCTCCCCACCATCCTCGTGGCCATGGCGATCCTCCGCGGCATTCCGGTGGTGGCGTCGAAGAGCGCGCTCTACTGGTCGCCGGCGTCTCCCGCCACCGCGCCCGAGGCCGCGCAGTGCTATATCGACCAGAAGCTCGCGACGCTGTGCGAATACGGCGTGAGCGTGGTGGAGATCGACGCGCTCGCAGCGACCGGGAAGAACGCGATTGAGGGCGCACACGCGTCCAATGCCGCCGCTGGCACGAGCGCGACAAACCATAGCGCTCTTTCTGACCCAACGCTCTGTGCGGTGGCTGCGGGGGGCGAATGTAACGGCTGCGGCCAGTGCGTCGAGCAGCAGACCGACGCGGTACAGACGCTGATCGATTCCGGTGCCGCACGGATCGGTGCCAAGAGCGGTGTGAAGGTGGAGAACCCCGAGATCGCCTCGATCATCGACCATACCCAGCTGAAGCCGGACACGACGCGCGAGTCGATCGAAAAGCTCTCCGAGGAGGCGAAGCAATACGGTTTCGCGTCGGTGTGCGTGAACCCGTCGTATGTGCAACTGGCGGCCAAGCTGCTGAACGGGAGCGATGTGGCGGTCTGTACCGTGATCGGGTTCCCGCTGGGTGCGACGACGCCGACGACGAAGGCGATGGAGACGCGTGACGCCATCGCCAACGGTGCCACCGAGATCGATATGGTGATCAATGTGGGCGCGCTGAAGTCCGGCGACGACGAGCTGGTACGGCGCGATATCGCCGGTGTGGTGGATGCCGCCTCTGGTCAGGCGATCGTGAAGGTCATCCTGGAGACCGCGCTGCTGAACCGCGAGGAAAAGATCAAGGGCTCGTTACTCGCCAAGATGGCGGGGGCGGATTTTGTAAAGACCTCCACTGGTTTCGGCCCCGGCGGCGCCACGGTGGAAGATATCGCGCTGATGCGTGAGACGGTCGGGCCGGAGATGGGCGTGAAAGCGTCCGGCGGGATCCGCGATATCGATAAAGCGCGCAAGATGGTGGCCGCAGGTGCAACGCGGATCGGCGCCAGCGGATCGGTGGCCATCGCCACCGGCACGAGCAGTGGTTCGAGCGGCTATTAGGAAGGATGATGGAGGAACTGGAGGAGCGGTGCCGGCCACCGAACAGCTTTTATCCCGTCCCTCTGTTCTCCAGCCGATCTGATATGAAATCTGGGACCGTCGTCACCTTCGAATCGCCCCAGCAGCCGCCGCCGAAGAATGTAGGCATCGTCATCGACGAGACAGGCGGTGCTGATGCCGATGGGACCCAGATCGAGCTGATGACGCCAAAGGGGCGCATCGAGCTGAGCGCGGAGGCGGTCTCGGCCATTTTTGGCACCGAGACGGTGGACACCGCAACACTGACGGAGACCCAGTTGCGCGGCGTTATCGAGCGCGTGATCCACGATCGCAATCTTCGCGCGGTGACCGACCAGAAGAGCCTGAAAGAACTGCGTGAAAAGATCGATGAGCGCACCCTCTGGTACGGGGTGAACGACAACCTCGACCCGCGCACACCGGATGCCATCGCGCGTGATTTTTTTGACACCTCCGTCCCAACGCGCAACCAGTGTCGTGTGGTCCAAGAGCTACTGGAGCGATGCGACCCGCGGGGGCTCGGATACTTCCACCGCGACCGTAGCGCCCGCGGTGTCCGATACCGCCCCATCGCGCCGGAGGACTACCACCGCGCGAAGAAACGCATCGACGCCTATTACCGGCTGCGAAAAGCGCTCGGGCCGCGACGGGATACGGATGCGGACGAAGACGGGACCGAGACCGAGAGCGAGAGCGAGACCGAGAGCGAGGGTGAGGGTGAGGACGAGCCAGCGCCCGACACTGAAACTGAAATTGACACTGACACTGACGCTGAAACTGAAATTGACACTGACACTGACGCTGAAACTGAAATTGACACTGACACTGACGCTGGAACTGGAACTGGAACTGATCGAGAGCGCGACGATGATAAAGAGGAAAAGGAGCAAGAAGAAGAGGAAAAGGAGCTCGTTGCGGACGACGCCGACGAGATGATCGCCACGCGTGAGATCGTCCCGCCGGACCTCTCACCGGAGCTACGCGGGGCGCTTCACGAGATCAGCGCGCTCATGGCGCATTTCGTGCGGTGGGACCGGTGGAACACCGACCGCCTCGAAGGGATCGCCGAAACCGGGATCATCGCCATCGACGGGTTCGACCTCCGCGCGTTCGTCGCATCGGTCGCCGGACGGTTCTACCATCTTCCGCTCTCGAACTCCGCGACCTACCTCCTCTTCCTCGTCGATACCGGCTACTGGGACTACCCCACCGCGCTCTATAACCTCAGCGAGCGTTTGATCTACACGGGCGAGTTCGCGTTCGAAAATAGTTTCCCCGATAGCGTCCTTCGCGCCGCCGAGCGGCTCGAGCGCACCATACCCGACGATGAGCGCGCGCTGCGCGTGGATTATCGTTCGCTGCCCACACTCACCATCGACCCGGCGGAGGCGAAGGATTTCGACGACGCCATATCGTTCTGCGAGACCGACGATCAGTACGAGATCTACATCCATATCGCCGACGTCGCACATTATGTGCGGCGCGACGGGTTCATCGATATGGATGCGGAGAAGCGCGCCACATCCGTCTATCTCCCCACACGGGTGATACCCATGCTCCCACCGCGCCTCTCCGAAGACCTCTGCTCGCTGCGCGCCGGTGAGGAACGACGCGCGGTCAGTGTGAAGCTCACCTACCGGAAGAAGCGGGGTGCGCGCGCGCCCACCCGGCGCGCGCCGATCTGTGCCTTCGAACTCGACGATGTCTCCATCGACAAGAGTGTGATATTTGTCAACCGCAACCTCTCCTATCCGTATGTGGACGAGAAGATCGGGCGCCACGATCTCCCGTTCTGGCCGATCCACCGGTTCGCAGAGCGGCTGCGCGAGAAACGCACCCAGCTTAGGCTCATCACATCGGAGATACGCTACCAAGTCGCGTCGGATGCGATATTATTCGATACCAAGCGCGAGACGCCCGCCACGCGCATGATCGAGACCTTCATGATCGCCGCCAACGAGGCGGTGGCGCGCTATCTCACCGAGCGCGAGATTGAGACTGAGACCGAGACCGAGACCGAGAGCCTCTATCGGATCCACGGCCTCCCCGACAGTACCGATGTGGAGTCGTTCATCGCGCGCTGTCACCGGCTCGAGCTACCCTGTGCACCAACGATCGATTTCGAGCGGTTCGCACACCGTGGCGAGCATGAGCATGAGCCTAAGCGTGAGCGCGCGGGGATGGGAATAGGGGCGGATGAGGCGAGCGACGAGGAGGACGAGCCTGGTGGTCGTTCGGAGACAAATGAGGACCTCCTCCGCGAGCTGGAGTCGATGAGCCGGTTCTCCTCGTTTGGCGGCATCTCGCTCTCCGTCGAGGACGAGTCGGGGAAGCGGACCGTCTTCGATAGCACCCACGGAACAGAGAAGGGCGAAGGTGAAGGTGAAGGTGAAGTTGGAGAGGGGGAGAAGTCAAAAGAGGACGAGAGCGAGCTGGTCATAGAGCCGATCGACCCCGAGGAGCGCGACCACTATCTCGAGGCGTTCAATTCGTTCCTCGGCTGCGTGGAGCGGTATTTCACCGGTGCACGACGCGAAGCGATGGCGGTGGCGGTGCTGCAGCTCCTCCAGCGCGCCGTCTACTCCACCTTCAATATCGGGCATTTCGGGCTGGGGTCGGAATGTTACACACACTTCACCTCGCCGATCAGACGCTATGCGGACCTCGTGGTGCATCGGATCCTCGCACACTATATCGCGCCCGAACTCTCCGATGATGATGCCGATACCGATACCGATACCGATGCCGATACCGATACCGATACCGATACCGATACCGATACGGACCGGGAGCGGGCCTATGACCCGGAGCACCTCGAGGCGGTGGCGGAGCATTGCTCGAAACAGAGCCGCGCGGCGGAGCGGTTCGAATACGATATCAAGGCGGTCTGTAACGCGCTCTATTGTCACAGCGATCCCGATTTCGTGCATCAGCATCATCGCGGGGTCATTACCGGCATCCAACGCACCGGCGTGTTCGTCAGCTTCGCAGACGGGTTCGAAGGGCGAATTCCCATCCGCGGGCTGACCACCGGTCGTGTGGTGGCCGACGAGCATAACGCGCTCCTCTATACGCTCCCCAAAAATGGTGGTGGCATGGGAGAGATGAACTTTGCGGGAGAAAGTGGCGGTTCCAATATCGATATGGATCTGGAACTGATCGATGCGATGGATGCCATGGCCGAGATACCGGACGAACGCGTGGTGGTGCGGTTGTTCGATACGGTCCGCGTCAAGATCAAGAAGCTCGACCCCATCAGCGGCAAGTTCGAGCTGCGGAAGGTGGGCTGAGCGCGCGCTTTGTCCGAAAAACATCAGCCAGTGACACTGGCACATCCCTGCGCGCTTCTCCAGACAGCTCCGCAGATGCGCGGTGCTGACGCAGGTCCGGAGGGGCCGACCCGGCACTGTGCGATCTATGGTTTGACCCAGCAGATCGGTACGCGCTGATGCAGGTCGATCGACCAATTGCATCATCTCGCTTGCAACCGCACACACCGCACACCGCACAGCGAAAGCTTGAAATTCAACGCCGGGGTTGAGTTATCGATGCGATCGCTTTGCCCCCGTCCTTTTCGTCAACCGCTCAGCCCGACCGGAACTGCGCGCATTGGCAAACTCGTTCTCCTTTTGTGCCTCTTTTCACTCCTCCTCACCCATCTGCTGGCGGTGGCGCTCACCCCGCCTTCGCACAATACCGCCATCGTCGGCGCGCAATCCAGTTCCGACCTGGAGTGCACCATCGTCGCACCGCGCCTCGGCAGCCCCGCCGTCCTCACGCGCAATGAACGTACTCTTGCGATCGAGGTGGCGGTCGTGGATGGGGACGGTTCGCCCGTCCTCGACTCTATGTTCTGGAACATCGAACTCGTCCGTTCGCACGCACCGGACGACGACAGTCTTTTCGTGGAGGTGACCGATCAGCGCTACGACGAAATTTCGGAGCACTGGATCATCACGATGAGCATCTCGGACCCGTTCGATGAGCATGACACGCTCCCGCCGGCAGGATCGGCCGTTGCGAACCGCGGGCTGCTTTACGACCTCGAGGTCATGGTTCATAGCA
>CAZSUE010000306.1:0-6209 GCA_964609045.1 uncultured archaeon
CTCTCACGCCAATCTTGCAGCCGCCCGCGGAACGCCTGACGCTTCCGGCCGATCGTCTCGATCTTCGATTTGAGATCGTCTACGAGCCGGACCACCGTTCCCAATGAGCTTGGGTCCTTCGATTTGAGCCAGATATATTCACGATCGATCTTGAAATCGCGCGTATCTAGCGTCTCCAGCTCGTGCCGCACCGTCCGCAGCTCCTCCACCATGCCCTCGTAGTTCGTATACTTCTCTTCGCAGCGGAGGAATTCATCGTACGGCATGGTGGGAACGGGTTCGGGCAGCGCATCGATCTTGAACTCCTCAGCGGCCCATTTCTCCAGCTTGCCCTTCCAGTACGAGCACCGGGCATGGACATAGCTCTTCTTCTCGATCGCGTCGAGCTTCGCTCGTGCCGCGGGGAGCGCCCCCGGGTCCCGCAATAGCTCACGCATCTCCTCGACATCGTCGGAAAACGGTGCGGTATCGAGCTGCTCGAACTGGTGCTCGATCTCGCGCAATGCATGATATCGCGTCGCGAACGCAGCAGCATCGCGCTCGATCGCGTCGAGCGTGCGTCCCTTGTCAGTGGGCAACTTGACCTCGCCGTCGACCCGGTAGCCTGCCTCCATCAGCGCCACGCGCCGCGAACGATATGCACGCCGTGCCGCCTCCAGCTCGTCGAGCCTCGACTGCAGCGCTCCATACGATCGCTCCACCTCCAGCACACGGTGCGGCTCGTTGCCGACCTCCCAGCATCCCACCGCCGCGGCGGCGTCGGGGTCCTCGCCCTCGCCCTCTCCATATCTCACCGTCAGCGCGCGATGCCGATCGGCGAGGTATTGCAACCGCGCAATGCGCTCGTTCAAGAGTGAGACGATCGGCTCGAGCGTGGCGCGCGGTGCGTCTATCGCTTGCATCAACGGCGCGATATCGAACCGCGCCGCACGCCATCGCTCTACCTTCTGCGCCACATCGGCGCGGAACGCCGCCTCGTCAGCCAGCGCCGCCTCCAGCGCATCCAGCGCACCTCCCAGTGTTCTTGCGGCACTGGGCTCGTTCAAGCGCGTCGCGATCACGTCGACCGCACGGCGGCGGAACGGTACGACCGCCTCGTATCGCTCCCGTAGCGTCTGATAGCGCTGCTGAGCGACCTTCAGCTTGCGTACCGCGCCATCGAGCGCCGTCGCCTCCGATTCCGCCGCATCGCGCTCCATTGCAGCCCAGCCCGAGACCGGCCCGAGCGCCCAGCCCTCTTCGGTCCAATGCGCCACGCGCTCTGGGAGTGATGCATGCAATGCACGCCCCGCGCGCCGCTGTTTGACAAATGAGACGAGCCGCTCGTACGCCGCCTCCGCCTCGAAGACGAGCATGGGGTTGGACACCGCACGCTCGATCGTCCCGAGGGCGGCCTCCAGTCTCCGATCGTCGGTATCATAGTGTGGGAGTGTGGCGATCACCCGCTCGGCACGCCTATCAAGCGTCCTCGCCGCCTCGATCGCGTGCTGGAACCGACCGACGCGCCGTTGGAGCGCTGCCAAAGGCGCGTCGAGCCAGCGATCCAGCGCTGCGATCTCGACCCCCTCGTCGGCCCATTCGGCCACCTGCTCCCGCATCGCGCTGCGCTCCGATTCGTCCTCGCCCACCCGCGCTTCGAGGGCGCTGACCCGCTCGCGCGCCGCTGCGAGCTCCGACGGGCGTGACAATAACGACCGCGCCTCCTCGGTCAGCTGGGGGTATGAGCGCGTATCCAGTGTCTCGAGCCGTTCACCGAGCTGCTGTAAAACCTCGATATTCGAGGCATACGCGTCGATAGCGGGTTCCACCGCTTCGAGCGGCCGATCGAAAACACCCTCCAGCGGTTCGATATCGTACCCCGCCGCCGACCAGTCACCTACCCGCTCACGCAATGCTGCACGACGGGCACGGTCACGCGCGAGGGTCTCCTCGAACGCCTCCAACTGCGCTCGGAGCGGCTCCAGCTCCGCGGGGTACACCAACGCCGCGAGGAGCGCCCCGCGCGCCTCTTCGTGCCAACGCGCATCGAGCGCACGCAACCGCATACGCATCGCGACCAGCGCATCGACGCGTTCTTCAAACCAGCCCAAACGCTCTTCGAACGCGTCCGCGCCGTCGTGGCGTGCCGAAGCCAGCGACTCTGTAACAAAGCCGCGTTCCGCATACTGGTCGATGATCAGTTGCCGGAACCGTTCCTCAGCCGCCTCCGCACGCTCCGTTCGCACCACCGTCGATACGACCGCTTCGTGATCGTAGACGAGCGCGGGATCGCGTCTCGCTGTGACGCGGCGTGCGGGTGCGATAGCCAATATATCGTGATACCGGTCATGGCGGCGCGATGCGAGCCGAACGCCGTCCTCGAGTGTCGAGCGGCAAACATCGACACGCTCGAGCCTATGCTCGAATTTGCGTATCCCCTCGATGAGCTGTGGCGGCGGGCGCTGGAACAACCGCTCCAACATTTCGACATTGATGCCTGCAGCAGCCCAATCCTCCACTTGTTGGCGGTACTCGTCGAGCGAGCGCTGCTCTGATGCGAGCGTCGCGGTGAGCGCATCGAGCTCGCGCTCGATCTCGCCCAGCCGCCGCGGGTCATAGAGCATCGCCTCGATCGCCGCCGCGTCCTCGCGATGCCAGCGCGTATCCATGGCGTCGAGCCTCGCGCGCATGGCACCCAGCGCCTCGATCTGCGCTTCATATTGAACGAGCCGTGCGTTGCGTACCGCAGCCCCCTCTTCTGAGAGTGTCTCGTCGGGCGCGGCGAGGATATACCCCGCTTCGCGCCAGTGGATGTAACGCGCCATATCGCGCTCATACTGCGCGGCGCGCATCGCGTGAAGCCGACGCCGTTCGCCGAGGGTGTGTTCCAGCTCCAATGTCTTACGCGGATCGTTGTCCGGTTCGGCGCGACCCAGCCGATGGTCCAGCCGCTCGATCCGTATCATCGCACGCTCGAACCATGCGAACGCCGCTTCGCGCGCGCCGAACCGTTCCGGTAGCGCGTGGACGACCCCGCCATCACCGTCGGCTCCTTTCGGGAGTGGGAGCTGCCGGAGCGCCGCCGTCTCCCAGCCGGCTTCCGACCAATCCCTCTCGCGTATCGCGAAACGCGCCGCGTCGGACACGACCGCCCGCCTCAACTGCTGCTGCGCATGCTGCCGCGCTTCCGCCTCGAGCACATAGCCGCGCTCCTTCCAGCTCCGTGCCCCCAACGCCGCTGGAAGCAACTGCGGCGCATATCGCGCGATGATGGCGCGGCGTTCTTCGCCGCTCGCATGGAGCGTTCGGAGCCGGTCGAGATCGGTGAGGAACGCATCGAATTCGGTTTCAAGATCGCCGAGGGGCGCGTCGCGATAGCGATCCACCGATTCGGTTCGATAACCGTCTGCAGCGAGCTGATCCAACTTCTCGCAGATCTGCTCGCGATGCACGCGTTCCTCGGCCAAAGCGGTCTGGAGCTCGGTATAGCGCTCCTGCGCCTCCTCGAGCCGATATGGGTCAGAGAGCATCGCCAAGAGCGCGTCGCGTGGCGCGGTGTGGTGCCGCGTATCCAGTGTCCCCAGCGCGATGCGCAGCCGTTCGATACCCCAGATCCGACGCTCGGCGTCGCGAAAGTCATCCTCCATCGCGTCGAGGGCTGCGTCCAACCGCGCGTAAAGCGGTGCGACGCGGTACGCACGCTCCGACCAATGCTCCATCCGGTGCCGGAGCCGGTCACGCTCCCCACGCCGTCGGCGCACTTCTCTTTTTATCGCGTCCAACGATGTTTCGAGTTCGGGGATGAAAGCGGGATCGGTACACTGCGTCTGCAACGCGACGAGCTGTGCTGTCGCCCCCGTGTTGGGGTGTTGCGCAGATGCAGACGCGAACCGGGCGCGCAGCGACCCTAACCGCGCAAGATCGCCTTCGTAGTCGAAAAATGCACGCTCCACTGCATCGAACGCAGTTATCCTCTCACCCGTCCCCCGATCATCGCGCGTACCGCCACGCCCATTGGTACGGAACCAACCACCGCCATATCGTGACGGTAAGGCAGTTCCGCCTCCCTCGTCATGCTTGGAGGATGATGTTGGCGATACCGTTCCCAGGACGGAGGCTATCGATGCGGTCTCGAACCCTTCTTCGGCCCAGTGCGCCACCCGCTCCGCCAGCCCCCGTCGGGTTGCCGTCACCGCCTCCAGGTCGGCGGTTAGTGCGCGGAGCTTCTGCTCCAGTTCGATGCGGCGGCGTGGGTTCGTCAGCCGCGCTTCCATTGTGGTAATGCGCGATGCGAATCCAGAAAGCGTGATCGCCAATGGATACTGGACGCTAAGCAGTTCCAGTTTTGCGCCTAACTGCGCCATGGCGGCGATATCGTCACGGAACCGATCCTGCGCCGCCTCGTGTTCATCGATGGGGCGGGAATGGTACCGCTCCAACGGCTTCGTTTCGATGCCCGCCTCCGCCCACTCCCGCTGCTGCGCGATCAGCTCATCGCGACGCTGCCGTTCGCGTTCGATCGTCCGCTCCAATGCGGCGATCTCACGGACCGTCTCGTCCAATGCCAGTGGGTCGTTCAACCGCTGCCGTAACGCCGCCACATCGGCTTCGTGGAAGCGCGTATCCAATGCATCGAGTCGAGTCCGACAGGCACCGAGCTTCCCCAACGCAGATTCATACCGCTCCATGAGCCGTTCGGCGCGGTCTTCGTCGTCGGCGGTGGCCGAAGCCGCCAACGCAGCCTCGAGCCGCTGGGCTTCATAGCCGCGCTCGCGCCAATGCACCACCTTCTCATCACGCGCCTTCGCCGGTCCCGCCTGCGTACGCTGCGTCGCACGCGCGGCGGTCGCGCGCCGCGCACATTCCTCGTATTCGAGGAGGAATGCGGGTCGCTCCTCCGTCATCGGCTCCGGGCGTCCCGCTCGTGGCGGAGTGGGTGCGCGGGTGAAAGCGTATGAAGGTGCGCAAAAAGCGTCGAGCGTGCGCGGTCGAGCCGGTGGAGGTGGTCCTCGAAATCATGGAAGCTACGCTGGAGCAGATCGATGTCGGCCCCCATATCGGACGGATCGGGAAGCGGTCCGGTCTCTCGGTTGCGCTCCGACCAATGCGCGCACCGCTCGGCCATCGACGCCCGTTCCCGAACATTGCGCGCATGCGCGCGCCGTTCCTTCTCCAATAATGTTTCGATCTGGAGGATGTACTCCGGTCCTGCGATCGAATCGATGCGCTGAAAGATACGGTTGGCGAACGGTTCGCCGCATGCGCGCGTCGCGTCGCGTCGACCGTCGAGGTACGCCGAGAGCGCATCATAGGACTGGAGGTTCGATCTGAACCGCTCCACGGCGCGCTCGAGCCGTGGGAGGGGCCGACGGAGCGCGGTCTCGAGATGCGAGACCACAAATCCCTCTTCGCGCCACTCTTCGATCTGCGACTTGAGCGTTTGACGCCGGCGATGTTCCTCTTCGATCGTCGTCTCGAGATGGTCGATGGCCGCAGCAGCGTCGTCGAGGCGCTGTGGGTCGTGGAGCATCGACTCGATCGCCGCGGTCTCCTCACGGTGGAAGGTCGTATCCAGCACCGCAATATGTTGCCGGAGCGCCTGCAGCTGGCGGAGCCGCTCGCCCAACTCGGAATGATCCTTTTCGAGCGCTTCGATCGGACCGCCTAACGCCACTGTGCGCGGGTCGATGAGGAACCCCGCGCCGACCCATGAGGAGAGCCGCTGGCTGATCCTGGACCGTTCCGCCTCGGCAGCACATTCATAGCGCTGGAGTGTGCGTACGGTTTCCTCCGCCTCGAGGATCAGCGCATGATCCTCCAGCTCGCGATACGGTTCGGCGAGCGCGTCGCGGAGCGGTGTTACCGTCGTTGCATCGATCTTTTGCTCCAGCGTATGCATCCGCTCACCATCGCGTTCCAGTGCGGCGACCTCTTCCACGCACTGCTCCATGGACCCGATCCGGCGGTACCGGTCGCGTAATGTGGCACGGTCGGTCGCTTCGGCGAGCGTTGCCATTTGCGACCATTGCACCGTGGTCCGATGGAAGGTGTAGCCCCGCTGCTCGTGATCGACGAGCCGATCGGCGATATCGGCGAGCATATCGATATCTCTGCGATAGACCGCGCGCAGCTCGTCCATGGTTGCCGAGAGCTCCACAACGAGCTGCGGCTGCCGACAGCGGTGCAAGAGTGCATCGAGATCGTAACCGTGCATAGAGGTAGAGGTTCCG
>CAZSUE010000307.1:0-6207 GCA_964609045.1 uncultured archaeon
TCGACCTGCGTGCGCACCTGGTCGACGTATTCCAGCTCGTGACGCGCCGCCACATTCTTGCGGCGGGCGATGCTGTGAGCTATGAATGGCGGGTGGACGGTGTTTCGGTGCGCTCTAAAGCGGCGCGGGAGGAGAACAGTAGCCGGTATCGGTACCGCGCGCCGGCGGAGCCAAGAGCGGTTGGTGATACGGTGGCGATCGTTGCGCTGGCGCAGTGCCGTATCGACGGTATCGTATACACCGTAGCAGAGAATTGGACACTCACCATCGTCGCCCCGCGGTTCACACTCGGTGTGGTCGCACCCGCGTGGGAACGAAAGAGCATCAATGGTTATGATCCAATAGCAATAGAGGTGCCGTTCAGTATCAGCCCAACGACCGCGACCGGCGAGATGCTGGATGCGAACCTGACACAGTATCAGTATATTAGAACGGTCTGGACGGTCGACGGCGAGGTGGTCGCGAACGCGTCGGGCCTCATCCGGCACTTTCAGTTGGACTTGACCGCGCGCCCGTTCGGGACATACCATGTCTCAGTGGTCGTGAGCGGGTACGGGCAAGAGCTGAAGCATGATTGGGCGGTCGTCTGGTGCGCGCCAGAGGAAGCGGCGGACGGCGCGGACGACGAGCGTCCCGAGGCCGCAACGACGTGGGATGCGCTCATCGGCACCTTCTTCGTGCGTATCGCCGCGCTCGGTGCGCTCTCTGGCGTGGTTGCGGTCTACTTCTTGCTCCTCCTGCGCAAGCGTCGTGGCGGGGTGCGGTAGGGGCGCT
The DNA here is from genome assembly GCA_964609045.1 of uncultured archaeon. Lineage (GTDB taxonomy): Archaea > Thermoplasmatota > Penumbrarchaeia > CAZSUE01 > CAZSUE01 > CAZSUE01. The sequence continues at coordinate 775 of CAZSUE010000307.1, forward strand.
CGGGACCGGGGTTCGTACACCGATCGGTCCTGCGGGCGCCCATGGTGCGGTGGAGAGGAGGTGCCTACCCACCGACCGTTGGATCGCTGAGCGCGTCTTATGCGACAGGTGAGAGAGGTGCATCGCCCTGTCGCGACCTCTCCCGACCCATATTGCTTTGCTCCACGGTTGTCCCTTAGGTCGCCAAACTACCGCGGGTCCGAACTGTGGCTGACCGAGCACGAGGGTGGCGCCGCGGTGGTGCTATATACTTTTTGCCCAAAAATGCTAAGTATTAGATCGTCCGGGACCGCTATAACATGGTATATCGGTCAACCTCGAATGGCATGGCATGGCATGGCATCGTTCAGGGCCTAAAACGCGTTCATTTATTGTTCATTTGTTTATTTACTCACCAGAACTACTTGATCAATAGAAATAGAACTAAAACGAAAGCGAAAGCTAAAAATCGAAACTTCAGCGCAATTTATAAGCACTTCTTATTGTGGCTTGGTTTGGGCAGCCCCTGCATCGAGCCAGGAGCTATCCGCAGCGGGAGGGATGTGTCTCTGGGCCCAATATATCCGTCGTCGCGCCATCCTCTCGCTTCGAACGCGAGGAACGGTACGATGCAGCCCCTTTCTCAACCAGATGCGCGTCCAGTATGCGATACTCTCCGCGTTTTCCGTCCCACACCCGTTCGCTCTCGTCGATCTCTACCGCACGTCGAAAGACCGGCCCGTCGAGCACGGTGGTGCTGAACGCGCCGACGGGGGTCGCGCCGGAGAGGTGGTGTTGGAACGGACGACTCAACATGGTGAGGCGGTCCAGACGATCGGGGTCGAGGAATGTACCGAGAAATCGGCGCTCCTCGCCGTTCCCGCGGACACCTGAGAGGAGGATGGAAAAGCCGGCCGCAAACATCTCATCGAGGATCTGGCGCGGATTCTTCTGCCACAATGGCACAAAACTCTTGAGTTCAAGCGAGGTGCAGACATGTTCGAAATGCGATTTATATTCGTCCGATCGCACTGCGCCACAGACCACGCCGTCGAGACCCGCTGCAGCCAGTGGTGTGAGGAGCCGGTGGAGGTCGAAGCGTTGGTCGCCCGTGCGCGCCCCTACGATGATCGGGGATGACATCGCTTCTGCGAGCAACGACGAAAAGCCCACCGTGGATCGATCGAGATACTGCTGGGGTGTGCGGCCCACCGGTGCGAGCGTCGCCAGTGCTGCGACCCGCCAGCCCCACTGCTGCGCGATATAGGTCGCATAGACCGATTCTTTCCTACCGGAGAAGAGGACGGCGATTTCCATCTCGATCCGTACCTCGACCATATAGAGGGTCGACCATTCAACGCTGCGTTGAAGCATGATCGCGATTCCCAGTTCCCACGGCACCCCATCGGTTTCGGTATCGGTATTGGTATCGGGTAGAGGGAGAGGGCGATGGGGGCCTCAGCGATCGGCATGGGCAGTTCGGTTCCCATTCGCGCCGCGCATCATCTCTTGTGTTGGAACATTATTCCGCCATCTGCGGATGCACATAATTGATCCTGGCCAGCGCCTCTTGATAATCCTTTGGCGAGAAATAGCCCTGGAAGGTGCCTTCCTCGTCAACCACCACGACTGCATAGGGATCATGTTCGGTCACGCGCGGGACGACATCGTCGAGGAGGTCGGTGATACAGATCTCCATGATGTCCTCGTTCATCAGCTCTTCAGCTGAGAGCTCTACCGGGTTGTCGCCGTCCACGATCCTCTTGAGGAATTCGCGTGCGGTGATCACCCCGAGCACCCGCTCATCTTCGTTCATGACCAGTACGACGCCGCGCGGGATACCCATCAACTGCTTGGCCGTATGGGTCCCGTCCGCCGTGTTCTCGATCGTCTTAAATTCGTCGGTGACGATCAGATCGCTCACCCGCATCTTCTTGCCCTCTTGCGGCGCTTCCTTTTTCTTGCCCTTTTTCTTGGCGACACCTTTCCGCTTGACCTTTCCCTTTTTCTTGACGATGACTTTCTTTTCGGCCATATGACACACCATGCTACGGATAGAAATTTCGTTATTTAAAGCTTATGTACCTCTATCGCCGGAATTTCGCACTTCCAGCATGCTGGTGAGGATGTCCCGGCCATTCCTGGGCACCGTGGCTGGCACGAAAGGCGCCCCCGATCATTCCTTCGATGCCGCCGGGACGGGGTCGACCGTGACCTTCAACTTCTGCCGGCTCGAGAACGGCTGTTCGTCCGTACTGCGTAAATAGCGGACATCCACCGGGATCTGCTTCGTGCCCGGTTCGTTGATCAATAGCTGGAACGGGACCGTCACCGTCTCACCGGTCTTGAGCGCCGCCACCGGTTCGAGGTCGCGGACATCGTTGACACCCAATATATTGATCCGCAGCCGTTTCGCGTCCGCGTCGCCGCTATTGGTCAGATAGAGGGTCGCCTTGTTGTAGCGCCCGGCGATGAACCGCGTCTTGGGCAGCTTGACGATCACGAACGGTTTCTCGATATCGATCTGGCGCTCGAGCGTTCGTTCCACCGCATCTGCCATGGATCGAGCGGCGGCGAACTCCCCGCGCTTAACGGCGGCTCGCGCCTCGTCGAGCTGGCGAACCATACCGTCGGGGAGCTTCATCTGCTTTTTTAGACGTTCGACCCTCCGACGAGAGTTGGCGATCTTCGTCAGCACCCGGTTCTTGGTCGACACGGCGCGCTGGCGTTGGACCACCTCGCCCTCCAATCGGGCGCGGAGTGCATCCGCGTCGCGGATGATGCTCTTATATTCCTCCACCGTCCGCGAGCGCTGCATCCGTTCCAGCACCGAATCGAACCGCTCCTTCAGCTCCTCATCGGCCTCGATGCGTCCCATCTGCGGATGGCTCACCAGCATCAGTTCGTTGATCGCCGATGCGGCGCGTTGCATGAAGAGCTGCTTTCCTCGCTTCTCCATCTCCCCCACCGCGTTCCGGAACGCCTCGTAGAACGCTTCCATCAGCCCGCGATCGTTCTGCTCGATGGCGAGCGTGTAGTTCTCGTGCGCATCACGCGCCTCCTCCGGTTCGATACCCCATTTCTTGAACCGATGATAGCGCTGCTCGAGCTCGTACATCTTCTGTTTCAGTGGCTCGTTGGTTCTGATCGCATCTCGGAGCTCTGCGCGGATCGTATTGACGATCTCGATGGTCCGCTCGAGCTTACCCGCGCGCAGCGCCTTGCGCCCCTCCTCGAAGAGCTGCGCGGCGTCGGCGGTGTCGACCCCGAGCCGTTTCGCGTCCGCGAGCTTCTGTTTCGCCGTACGCAGCCCGTTCCGCGCGTTCTTGTATTGCTTCTGTGTCGTTACCAACCGCGCCTCGATATCCTCGACCATCGTCTTCGTTAGTTGGAAGTTCGCATCGTTGAGCGTGATGGTCGCACCGGTGAGGAGGTCCTGCTCTGCACCGAGCTCGAGCATCTCGGGCGCGTTCTCGATGGTCGTGTTGATCGTTCTGATCCGTTGGGAGAGCTGCTTTTTCATCGCGCGCTCCAACTCCTCCAGCGCATCCACGAGTTCGGTCGGGAACGCATCGAGCGTCCGCACCCCCTCGTCCAGCGCCTCGATCGCCTCGTGGAGCGCTTCGGCGCGCGTTTCGAACCCGAGCAGCTCCGCGTCGCGACAAAGCTGGATCGCCCACCCACGATCACGTTGGGGCGTTTCGATATGCGGCGCCACTTCCATGGCTGCGGTCAGTTCGTGCGTCTCTTCATCGACGCGCTCCAGCTCGTCACCGTGTACCATGGCGCGGATCGTTTCGTAATAGCGCTCCTGCGCGACATCACGTGCTTTTGCACAAACTGCACGGACCACCTCCCGCGCCTCGTCCGATGGCGCGGCGCTCACTTCCTCCAGCCCTTCATGTGCCTCTTGGAGCAGCGGGTCGATGGTCGCCGTGGATAAGCGATGTTTCGCAAGATAGTTGCGGTACTGGAGCGCCTGGAGAAAATCCCGTTCCGCGCTCTTGAGTCCGGTGCGCTGCAAGCCGTCCCTTATATCGGTCTCGTCGTCCGGTCGCTCCTGATCATGCGCATGCGCCACCTACGATAACCCCCGATAGGCGAACGTGTTGCAATTTAAATAGTTTTCTTCATTGATCGATTGATCGATTGATGGATCGATGGATCGATCGATCGATCCTTGATCTTCGCAGCCAGCCTCTCTCCCCTCTGCCGCGCCATCGCCTCGTACCCGACCCGAGGGGGCACCGAACGAGGCGACAGTATGCTCCGCTTGCGCATCCGTTGGACATCCATAGAACTCATGGGCAAAAGAACGACCGTGACGGCGGTGGGCAATGGAACGGTCGCAACTCGTGGTCGGACGGGCGGGTCTGCGCGAACATTGGTCATCGGTGCATGCAAGCCTGGCGTTCAGTCTCAGCGTCTTTCCATCTGACGCGTCGTCGATCCCGAGCCAGAGATATTTACGCAATATTCGCCGGCGTCTCGATGAGATATTCCTGGATCTCTTGCGCCTTCTTGGTGTTGACGCCTGGGACGCGGACCAGTTCTTTGACCGATGCGCCACGGAGTTCGCGTAGGGTACTGAACCCGTTGATGTAGAGCGCTTCTGCAAGATTTTGGTCCACCACGGGGACGGTCATGAAGAGCGTGACGATGTCCTCTTTCGTGCGTGTCGGCGGCGACGGGTGGCCGGGTTTCGATCTCGATCCCGATCTCGACTTCGACTCCGACTCCTTGCCTTCGCTTTGCTGCTTACTGGGCGAGACCACCGAGAACTTCGGTTTGGCCGGCAGCGCTGTCCGCTCGCCCTCTTTCCTCTCCGCGTCCTCGATCATCGCTTCGCGTTCATCCAGTGCGCGTGTGAGGTCACGCAGCGGCCCGATATATTCCTCGAACCATCGATCCCGCGCTTCGAGCTGGAGATGGATGAGGTTCAGCTCCTCTTCCAGTTCCTGTGTGATCGCGAACAGTTTCGAGTACCGTTTCCGCTCGTTCTTCACCATCTCTTCCAGTTCGTCGATCCGCGGCCGATATTCTTCGTTCTCGCGCCGGAGGGAGTTGAGCTCCAGTTCGGAATCACGGATCTCGCGGTCGCGGACCTCCGCGAGCTCGCGCAGCGATTCGTTGATCCGCCGCTTCTCTTTGACCTTCGCCTCGAGCACCGCGATCTTCTTCAGTGCCTGTTTCAGTTCGTGCTCTTGTGATTCATATGCATCCCAGAGCTTTGCCAATCGTTTCTGCTCTTCTGCGAGGCGATAAGCGAGATCACCCTCTGCCATGGGTCTACCTCCGGCACTTGTTATATAAAAAAGTGCGTATGCGTAAACTCGCTCATGATATTTGTTCCTTTTGGGTGCAGAACATGGGCCAGCAGCCACTGAGGGCGGCGACCGTTCGTTTACCGTGCATCCACCCCGTTCACCTCCCGTTCGCCCCCGGTCACCCCCC
>CAZSUE010000308.1:0-6199 GCA_964609045.1 uncultured archaeon
ACCGCAATGCCGCCGACGAGTGTTGCGAACCCGATCTCCACCGCCGTGATGAGGAGCGCGTTCTTCCATTTGAACTCCTTTGCCAGCACGGCGATGGTGGCCACACAGGGGATGTAGAGCATGGCGACCAGGGCGAAGGTGTACATCTGCACCGGCGTGAGGATGGTGGAGAAATCGATCATCCCGCTGGAGGTGCCGTAAAGCACACTGAGCATGATGAGCGTCATCTCCTTGCGCATCACGCCGAAGATCAGCGCGATGCCGGAAAGGACCGGCAGGCCCAGCCAGCCCACGGTCACCGGGCTCATGCCCATGGCGATCGTCTCCAGCCACCCGAAATAGGCAAACAGCTCGATCACGACCGAGCCGACGACGATGAACGGGAGCGCCACGACGATGAACTCCTTGACGCGGAACCAGGATTGCTTGAGCACCACGCCCGGATGCGGCCAGCGATAGGACGGCATCTCCATGATCAGGCCGACGGATTCGCCGGGGAGGAGCCGGAAGGCGAGCTTCCCTAAGGCGAACACGATCACGAGATCGATGATATAGAGCGAGATCGCCCATAAAAAGCCCATATAGGCGCCCACGAGCCCGAGGATGATGACCGTACTCGCCGCGCATGGGATCAATGTGACGACGAACGCAGCGAGGAGCCGTTCCTTTTGCGTCTCCATGATCCGGCAGCCGAGCACGCCGGGGACATTGCACCCGTAGCCGAGTATGAGCGGGATGAACGCTTTGCCGTGCAACCCGATCTTATGCATGGCGCTGTCCATGAGGAATGCGATACGCGCGAGATACCCGGAATCCTCGAGGACGCCGAGGATGATATAGAACGGGACGAGGTACGGAAGCGCGATGGTGATGCCTGCAAAGAGCCCGCCGAAGATGCCGTTATAGACGACGATCTCCCAGGCGGTCTCCGCTGCGGGCGTGAGGGAGATGAGGAATGATTCGAGGGCGGCGGAGAGCGTATCGCCCACGGTAAAGATCGTAAAGAAGATCGCGAGGATGATCCCGAGGAGGATGGGGTAGCCCCAGAGACGATCAACGGTAAGCGCGGCGAGCTTGTCCGTGAATTGCAACCCTTTCTCTTCGCGCGGTGCGGAAACGGTCTGGAACAGCGATCGTGCGGTCATGTAGCGCTTGGTCGCGATCACCACCGAGGCCGGTTCGCCGTGCTTGCGCGAGAGTTCGTCGCGGAGGATCGTCGCGCCGATGGCAATATCTGGCCGCTCCTTTTTGACGCGCGTCACCAGCTCTTCATCGTCCTCGAGAAGCTTGATGGCGAGCCAGCGCGCGGGGAGGTCGAAATCCGCGTCGACGATGAGCCGTTCCAGTTTATCGATGCGCGATTCCACATCGTCGCCGTACTGGATGCGCGAATGACGCAGCGAACGTTCGCTTTGGAGGTCCGCCTGGGCGCGTGCGCCGAGACCACGCCGCACCGCCGTATCCATGAGCGACTCCAACCCCGTTCCTTTCGTGGCCACGAGGGGGATCACCGGCACGCCCAGCGCCTTGCTCAACGCGTCCGTATCGATGGTGATCCCTTTCTTTGCGGCGAGGTCCATTTGGTTCAGCCCAATGACGAGGTTGGCGTCCATCTCGATGAGCTGGAGCGTGAAGAAGAGGTTCCGCTCGAGGAGCGTGGCATCGATAATATTGATGACCACATCGGGCTCCTCGCCGGCGATACACTCGCGACTGACCAGCTCCTCCATCGAATAGGTCGACATCGAATAGATACCGGGGAGGTCGACGATCTCGATCTCGTGGTCCTTATAATGGAGCTTCCCGGTGGCGAGCTCCACCGTCTTGCCCGGCCAGTTCCCGATCGTCTGGTCGAGGCCGGTATAATAATTGAATATAACGCTCTTTCCTACATTGGCGTTCCCGGCCAGCGCCATGGTCAGCTTTTTGTCCCCGGCGCAGAGGGCGGGTATCGAGGACGGGTCACAGGTGGCGTTCTTCGGGCATGAGGCGCAGAATGGGGTCGACATGGTCAAGCTCCGGCATGGTTGGTAAGAGTTATTCGACCGTTTCTGGTTCCGATAGTCGATCGTGGGTGCATCGGGGCGACGAGGATCATGAGGGGTGGATGAATACTTTATTAGCGAGACCGCGGCCGAGCACGAGCCGCGACTCGCGGACCAATATCTCGATGGGGCCGCCGAACGGTGCGATATTTACCACCTCGATCTCGGTACCGGGGGTCAGCCCCATATCGGCGAGCCGTTGGGACGCCTTACGTCCGCCACGAATAAAGTCGATGGTGGCCTGCGCACCGATGTTCAATCCGGTCAACGGTAGGCCGCGCGGTTGGGCGCCACCACCTTCCGAACGCCGCTTGCACGCCGCCTCATCGACGGCGCTTCGTTCTTGAGCGATGAGGCGGCAGAGTGACGAACGTGGTGAGGGCGGGATGGGTTGATAATCGTCCGGGCACTTATCCGGATGGCCAAGTAATTGACATAATGCGTCCTCGGCTTCGTCGGAAAGTCCGTATTCGAGCTTCAGTGCCTGTTCGTGGACACGATCGAGGGGTATGTCGAGAACGCCGTGGAGAAACCGCTCGAGGAGGCGGTGTTTCCGTTTTAACCGCAGCGCGAGCGCCTCGCCCTCGGCGGTGAGACGAACACCGTGGTACGGTGTATAATCGGCGTATCCACGTCGCGCCAGTTTCTGGACCATCTCCGTGGCGCTCGGCGCGGCGACATCCATGACCCGCGCCAATTCGCTCGTTTTCACGACCTCGGCATCGAGAAGGAGCGAGTAGATCGTTTCGAGGTACCGGAGCTCCGTCGCCGTTAATCCGGCCATATTCTCCGCCGCGCGCTGCAAAGGTTCGAGATCGTTCTTCGGATCGGATCGTGAGCGTGAGCGTGAGGACGCGCGAGAGGCGTTGTCCTGCTTGTGACTCCGTTGAGATCCCATCGGCAAAGTTAGGCCTACCTAAATACTTATACATTGTGGTGGTTCGACCGTTCTGTAACTGCTGGGTAGAGACCAATGGTGTGAAGGTGACGGCGAAGTCGATGTCGCCTGAGGTAGATTCGCATAAGCCTTAAATATCAAGAATTGTTTGTTTGTTTCTCTTCCGGTTCCTATCGCTGGGGACCGTTTTTCGATCGGGCCGGTAGAGACGCCGTCCGGTACAGTTTGACAGCATTCTCCTCCCCAAAATAGGAGGTGAGGATAGTGGAATTCAAAGCCGAACCCCTCAAGCCGAACTTCATTAACGGGAAGCTTTACCTCTCCGCCGATCAACTGATGATCGATTCATTCATGCTCGCCAAGAAGATCTGGGACTCGGGTTATCGTCCGGATTACATTGTCGCGCTCTGGCGCGGTGGGACACCCCCCGGGATGGTGATCCACGAATATTTCCGGTATCGGGGTTTAGAAGCGTATCACACGGCGATCAAAACGCAATCGTATCAAGGGTTGGTCCGTGGTGGCAAGACCGAGATCAAGGGTATGGAGCATGTGATCGAAATTATCGATGCGGACGATCATATGCTCATTGTTGATGATGTGTTCGATACCGGTATCACGGTGCGCGAGGTGCTGAAATATATCCGCAAGAAGGCGCGTCGGAACACGCCCAATATCAAGGTCGCCACCATCTATTTCAAGAAAGCGAAGAACACGACGTCGCTGGTGCCCGACTACTTCCTCAAGATCAACAATAACTGGATCGTGTTCCCGCATGAGCTCGACGGTCTCACCGAGGACGAGATCAAGAACAAGGCGCCGGAGATCTACGAGATCGTCTGCAACAACTGCTATCCCAAGCACTTTGCGATCGACGATTGCGCCGAGCTATAGCCGCATCTGAAACTGACTCTGAACCTGAACCTGGATTGGATCTGGATTGGATCTGAATCTTCCCGGGTGTCCACGATCGGAGTTCTCGTTCGATGGGAGTGCCGGTCCATCTCTATTCTATCTCTATCTATACTTCGGCGTATTTTAGCGCGCTCTGACATGGACATTCGCGCTGCTGGCCGATGCTGTCCAGCGCATGTCGCAACATATTCTTGACATGGTCTTGATTGGCCTCGATGGTCGCGACGATCTCTTGCGTATCCACCGGCTTATCCGCCCAGACATCGTAGTCGGTGATCATCGCGAGTGAAACATAACATATTTCCAGTTCGCGCGCGAGCTGGCACTCGGGCACGAGGGTCATGCCGATGACGTCACCGAACGATCGGAACATCTTGCTCTCTGCGCGCGTGGAGAACCGCGGTCCTTCGATACAGATATAGGTCCCACGGTCATGGTGATCGATCCCCAGCGAGGTGGCGGTCTCGATCATGACCGCGCGCAGTTCGGGACAGAACGGGTCCGCCGTTGAGATGTGGATCGTCTTGCCACCGTCGTAGAAGGTATAGTCGCGCTGCTTCGTAAAATCGACGAACTGATCGGTGAACACCAGCTCACCGGGATGAAAATCCATATTGAGCGAGCCCACCGCGCATGGCGAGAGAATGCGTGTGACGCCGAGCGCTTTGAGCACCCAGATATTGGCGCGGTAGTTCACTTTATGCGGTGGGATGACATGACCGCGGCCGTGGCGCGGGATGAACGCGATGCGCCGACCATGGTATCGGCCCACCTCGATTTGATCGGACGGCGGCCCGTATGGTGTGGTGACCTTGATCGTCTCGATATCGGAAAATAGCGACTGGTCGTAGACGCCGGTGCCACCGATAATACCGATCTCGGCCTCTGTCTTCAGTTGTTGTAGATGCATCGTTGAACCCTCGCGCGCCGAATGGCAAGAATGGGATTTAATTGTTCGTATCGTCTGGCGCAATGGGAGGCGTCGTCGGTGCCGCTGGTAATCGACAGATCCACCGCGCACAACGATAGATATCGTCCGAGCGTTCGGTGAATATGTAACAATTTCATCGCCGCCAGAGGATAGAGATTAGGAATCTGGCTCGATCTGAAGCGCGGTGAAGATTTGCATGGAATTTTAATTTATACCCCGTTTGGTCGAACCGAAATGGGCAATTCAAGGTGCTGTTTTACAATAGAGCTCAAACACCACCCGTTATTTTTATTAAGGGGTAAAACGGATGAGGATATAGAAATGGGACAGACCGGTACGGGACAGAGAAGAGTAAGGTCATCCCCGCCGAAGAAGGAAAGTGACTGTGGTCCGGTAACGAATGAAACAATGTCGAACGATCGAACACCAAAGGAATACGGTCCGACGACAATCATGAAGTGAATGACATGGTCAGTATAAAGACGAAAAAAGTCATGCATCCTTTACGGATACGCAAGACAGACGAAGATGATGACGATGCGGACGGACATGCGGTCCGGATCTATTGGAAGGATAAATTCCGCACGCTATGCGACGGGAGCGAAGACGACCGAAGCATGCGCATCATCTGTGCAGTCAATCCAAATATCCTCGGAAAAGAATATTACTATTTCGGCTAAGACCGATGCATGAGATCGAACCAATTTAGACAGATAAAGAACGATCACAACGGATAGTAATGAACTGTTAAGTGACCACTGCGATCACGAGGTGATAGGAAGATCATAATTGAGGTCGAAGGACCTCGCAACCATCATACGACATCATACATTACGCTTCAAGTTGTGGATGAGGGGGACAATTGATTTTTTCTTTTCTCACCATTCAATTACGCACTCACTCATCACTCAATCCTCTCTTCGCTCCCTCATCCCAACTTTCTTTCTTCATTCTACCCGTATGGATCGTAATGAGGTGACACAAAAACAGTAAACAACTCATGCAATCACCAATCGCACTCAAGTTGTGGATGAGGGATGCACATTTTTTACTCACCGCATTTATCACGCACTCACTCATCACTCACCACTCAATCCTCTCTTCTATTCCTCATCCACAACTCTTTTTTCATAGACCACAAAAAAAATAGAGTGAACTAAAAAAAATGTAGGTATGACCCGATCGAACATCCGCCTTATGCAGTTGTGGATGGGGAGTAGTTTTTTACCGCAAACCACGCACCCACTCACTCATCACTCACCACTCAATCCTCTCTTTGCGTCTCCATCCACAACCGCTTTTTTCATACACAGATTTCAAAAAATAATAGAGAGAACTAAAAAAATGTAGGTATAACCCGATCGAACATCCGCCTTATGCAGTTGTGGATGGGGAGTAGTTTTTTACCGC
>CAZSUE010000309.1:0-6198 GCA_964609045.1 uncultured archaeon
ATATCGTAGCGTGTGTGAAGGGCGCATATTTCCAACGGATGAATGAAGCTATAGTTGCAATGAGCCTGCGGAGAGGTTCGAAATTGTAACTATAATCGCAACTATAATTGTATGTAGGTATGTAGGTATGTAGGTATGTATTCTAACAGCGTCCGGGCTCATTCCATTCAAAGGGTTGAGTATTTAGATTTTTGCCAAAAAATGTATTAGTTAGGTGCTCTGCCTGGAATGAGCCTCCGTAGAACAGAAGCCCGAAGGAACCCGTTCTGCTGAACCCGATACCGTCACCAACCAAACGACGGTCTATTGCGCGTCGAGCGTCGTTGGGACCCAACTAGGTCTCCTTGGCGATGCGGAGGGCCAGTTTTTTGAACATCTCCTCGACATTCTCGCCCGTTTTTGCAGAGGTGAGGACGCTTTCGCTCTGATAGTTGTGCGCGGTGCGTTCCAGGAGTGTGGTATCGATCGTATCGCGTTCGACGAGGTCGAGCTTGTTCCCGACGAAGAGGACGGGGATCGCTCCTGCGGTCTGTTTGATCGCTTCGTACCAGCTCTCGAGCGCTTCGAATGTCTCGGGCCGGAGAAGGTCGGCGACGACGATCGCACCGCTGGCGCCGAAATAGAACGACGAATGGAGCCGCATGAATCGTTTCTGGCCGAGAATATCCCAGATCATGAGCGTTAAACGTTCGATATGTCCGGGATCGAGTGTGACATCCAGCTGCTTTTTCGTCACCTTCGTGCCCACGGTGGCGATATAGCGGTCATCGAATCGATCGAGAACATATTTGCGTATCAGGCTGGTCTTACCCACTGCGGGATCGCCCAGCAAGCAGATCTTGACTCTGCGTTCTTTTACGGTCTTCTGATCGGCGGCCATACTCACGCACTTATTCTGTTGGGTTTATTTATCAATTGTGGTCGTAGCGTCTGTGGGGCCAAAGAGAAGAGAATGTAGGAACGGAAGTATGGTATGGTATGATATGGTATGATATGGCACGGGGTATAGGACCTCGGGCCGAAGGGGTCGAAGTTACTATTCGAGGGGGGCAATCGAATGCGCTCTGAGCGCTGCGACGACACGCGAGGTGTTGCATTCGATCCGATATTCACTATCCAACACTAATTAGCTTTCCACGCCATTCTATTCCATGCATCAGCGGAAAAAGGCGTGTGGCGGTGTGGGCTGTGCGACCGGCCCTCGCTTCTGACCTCGATCAAAGAGGATAAGCAATAATGCATAACAACAGGTGTTAGGGTGCACAATAGGTAAATAACATGAGTGTAGTAACAAATCGTCTTCTTACGGACGAGAGGTTTAAAAATGCAACAAAATCCACCATATGGGCAGCCGCCGAATCAACAACATGGGCAGCCGCCGAATCAACAACATGGGCAGCCGCCGAATCAACCACATGGGCAGCCGCCGAATCCACAATATGGACAGCCGCCGAATCCACAATATGGACAGCCGCCGAATCAACCACATGGGCAGCAGCCGAATCCACAATATGGACAACAGCCGAATCCACAATATGGGCAGCAGCCGAATCCACAATATGGACAGCAGCCGAATCAACCATATGGACAGCAGCCTATGCAAAGCAATATGGGCAAAAAGAGACCGACAGGTATAACGATATTGGCAGTACTCTATGTAATTGGGGGCGTATTAACATTTCTGGCCCCCCTAATGATGACCGCAGCTTTGGGGCCGCTCGCATCGGTCGTTGCCAGCTATGTCGTGGTATGTTGGGCCGTTTTCGGTGTCATCGGAGCGTTGTACTTTCTAACTGCTTGGGGATTGTGGACCGGTCAAAATTGGGCGCGCATTATCGCCATTATATTGGCGATCCTTGGATTGCTCAACTTCCCCATCGGGACGGTCATATCGATCATCATATTGATCTATCTCTTCAAGTCCGATGTCAAGGCGTATTTTAAGTGAAGGGATGGCAACGGTTCAATTCATTGGCCGCAGTGCGAATTGACGCTACGACCGAGGGGAACCCTGACCGTGAGGCTCGGGGGGGGGTTCCCCGTTTTATTTCTATTTTTTTTCATCCCATTTCCCATTTTTTTCTCCCCCCTTTTTTTTCGTTTTCCATTTCCATTTCCATTTTCTTGTCGAACCACAACACTCACTTGCAGTCCGACGGCGCACTGCGGTGGCTGGGCCGTTGAGTCCAATTGTCCCAACGCTCGATGCACGAATACCGAATATATGCGCAAATTTCTCATGATCGAGCATCGAAACCTATTTATAACGATATTTAAGTACTCGATACATGAACCGATCTCTTGATTCCGTTCTGGACGGCCGAGACCGCGCCCCTTCGACGCAATCGAGCACGGTCCTCTCAACGAAGGACCGAGCACGAATTCTTGAGGGGGTCTTTAAACGGATCGTCGATAAAGAGGAAACGAACAGCCGCGGTGCATACGCCACGCTGAGTTCGAAGAGCCGAGGTCGGATGCGACAGGAGCGCTTACAGCAGATCGAGAACCGGACGCCGTTCGCACGCGACCGCGATCGCATCATCTATTCCGAGGCGTTCTTCAAGCTCAGCGAAAAGACGCAGGTCTTCCTCTCTCCGCGCAACCCGTTGATCGCGGACCGGCTCACCCATACATTGCAGGTTGCACAGATCGCACGCACCATCGCCCGCGCGATCAACGCCAACGAGGATCTCGCCGAGGCCATCGCGTTGGGCCACGACCTCGGTCATACGCCGTTCGGACACACCGGCGAGAAGGTGCTGGATAAGAAATGTCAGGAAAATGGTATCGGACCGTTCATGCACAATGTGCACAGCGTGCGCGTGATCGACGAGATCGAGAAGAACGGTGATGGACTGAACCTGAGTTGGGAGGTCCGTGAGGGGATCATCTGTCACAACGGCGAGGCGGCGGAGAAAGAGATCCGGCCCAATGACAACGGGCGCGGCGCCGGTATCTGGAACTGGTCGCTCGATGAGATCGCACAGCCCGCGAGCACCATCGAGGGATGTATCGTGCGGATCTGCGATAAGATCGCCTATGCGGGTAAGGACATCGAGGACGGGATCGAAGCGGGCATCGTCACCCGAGGCGAAGTGCCATCCGAGTATACCGCCGTGCTCGGCGAGACGAACAGCCAGATCATCGATACGCTCGTGAAGGATGTGATCGTCAATTTCGAGCTCGATCTCCAAAAGTTCCGCGAGGAGCACGGTCGCGACCCGGAGCCGACGGAGAGCACGGTGCGCCTCTCACCGGAGATCGGCGAAGCGATGAACGAGCTGATCTTCAATTTCAATTACAAGAAGATCTATCTGAGCGATGCGAACACGAAGTACGGGAACCAGACCGAAACGATCATCAGCGGCCTCTTCGACGCGTTCATCGACCAGTTGCGCGTGCTCCAGTCACGCCCGTTCACCAAGCTTTCCGACTTCGATTTCGAGCCGCCGAGCGAGGCGGAGGAGGCGGAGGAGGCAGTGGAGGCGGTGGGGGAGCAGTTCCAGAAACGGTGCTTCAACCTCCTGCTCGGAAAGTCGATGGAAGAGCTGGAGGCATACAAAGAGCGGTTGGTGAACGACTTTTCGGTGGGCAAGCTCGTGGATATTTTCACCGTTGAAGACGACCAAGCGACGCTCCGTCACGCGGTGGAAGAGAGTAAGTTGAGCGTTTTTAAGGACTGGTATTTCCAGATCATCGACGATGTGCGGCTGCGGATCATCAAGGACAACTGGGACGACCCGAAATGCCAGACCAAGACCTCGATATTGAGCTTCCTCCGGCCGATGTCGGATGATTACATCCTTTCCCATCGCTGTGCGGAATATGTGCGCGATTATGTGGCGTCGTTGACCGACGACCTCGCCATCCGGATATTTAAAGGCTTGACCATCCCGGAGTCGATCGTGTAGCCGTCACCGCCAAGCCGGTTGACCGACCGACCGACCGATCGCCATTCCCAAGCCCGGTCGCCTTCCTCCCATCCTGTTTTCCTCTCGCCATTGTTCGCCGCAAGAAGGTACATCAGTATGCCACAGGAGAAGCGTTTTCTCGTCGATGTCGGATTGAAGGACCTCCCGCTACCCATTCGCGTTTTTTCTCGAGTTGCGCCCGATGGGCAAGCTACCGTGGGCACCATTTCGATCGACGCGCGGATCATGCACGAGTTCGAACCGCGGTGGATCGATCGTTTTATTCGGTTGGTCCATCAGCATCGCGACCTCATCGGGACGACCATGCTCCGTGAGACGCTCCCCGCCTATCTCGACGCGCTCGAGGCGACGCGCGTGGCCATGACCGTGGCCTACCCGTTCTTCGTCGAAAAGGAGAGACCCGTGAATAAAGAGCACTGCCTGGTGCGCCATCACTGCTCCTATGCGGCGAAGCTCACCTCGATGACGAACGAGCCAAAGATCGTGTTCAATATCGATGTGCCCTGCATTAGTACCTACCCGATCTCCGGCGAGGGGCTCCCCGGCGGCCTTTTCGGGCAGCTCAGTGTGGTCTCCGTCGAGATCCAGTCCGAGACCGATATCGGCCCCGAAACGATCGTTACGATCGTCGACGATTGCGCCGCCGCACCGGTCTACTCGTTCCTCACCGAAGCGGACCAGCTCGCGATCATCGAAACGGTCCATAGCATCGAGAAGACCAGTGTGGTGATGCTCGACGAGATCAAGGCGGCATTGACACGGCATCGCGAGATCGACTGGTACGCGGTGCGGTGCACGAATTACGGGATGCTGCACTCCTATAGCACGGTGATCGGGACCAAGAAGAGTATGTGGGTGCCGTTCTCCGGGTACGAGTCGCAATCTATCTGAACGACGTTCCGAACGCTCATCTCGAATTGGAATCGGCGCAAGCGGGGCGCGGCCGTCTTTTTCCCTTGCCTTACTGGAACAACAACCCCTTCACATATCCCATCAATGGAGGTTTTGTTTCAATGCATTTGAGGCTACTGGGGAGTCGAGCATGGGTCGAGCCACGTCAATGACCGCGAATAGTACGGTCTTATCGAGGCTGACCGACAACCCATGTAGTATCAAGTGCCTGGGGCTCTAGTACTTATCCCTTTTGGGTAAAACCTAAATATAGGCTCAGCCACCCCCCCTGAGTTCTCGGTCAGCCACGCTCGGGGTCGACGCCGATGGTAGCATAATTTTAATAGTTAGCCACAGTTATTGAATAGGGACTCTTTTGATCGTGCTCTGATCGATAGGCGATCGGAACGGACCGGGTGAGCATATGAGCAATCATCTATCGCCGAGGATATCTACGGTTATTATGATCACATTACTGGTATTAATGCCTCTGACCGCACTTGTAGGAGCAGTGGGTGGCGGTGCGCAGCTAATCCGCCCACAGAGCGAGTGTGGCGACGAAAACGCGACGGAGGGAGGAGGGCAGAGTATACTGGATGGAGATGCTGAACGGATAACCGATGAATATACCGGGCGGGAAGGGACCGTTCTGCGGCCCGAACCGACTCTAGAGCAACGGGGGCGGCAACACCGCGCTCGGTCCAGCGCACAACTCTCCGGTACGCTCACGCCGTCCGAGCGCTATCCCACCGAGAGTGTGACCGTCGAGGGGAGCGTCACCGACGCCGACGGGCTGCCGCTCGCGCATCGAGAGTTGGAGCTTCTCCTCGACGGCGAACCGATGGGCTCCGGATCGGTGGAGAGTCTGACCGCAGAAAATTATCTCGCCACCGTATTGGAGACGCGCGCGGCACTGGGCGACGCGACGGTGAACGATGTCTTTTACTACGATACCGCCACCGACCTCGGCGCACCGTTCGCGCTGACCGGGGACATCGACGCGGAGAGCGATGCCATCGCGCTCGACTGGTACGACGCGTTCGGAGACGGAAGCGATGGCGCGTTGGTCGTCGATGCTGCAGGTACGGAAGTAAATACCTATGCCTATCTCACCGGTGACGAGGAGGTTGGAACTCAAACATTTCCAGTCAACGATGTGTCAGATTTCAACGAAGGCGACGAAGTCCTCATCATCCAGATGCAAGCCGGAGTGGGTAATGGTGAGGCGGGGGCATATGAGTTTACGACTGTGGATGATACGAATCCGTCGGCCGGAACTCTCACCCTCAAAACGCCGTTGACACGAGCGTATTACTCTGGGTGCTTTAATCGTCAAACGAGCGAGGTGACACAAGTCATCCGCATACCCCATTAT
>CAZSUE010000310.1:0-6185 GCA_964609045.1 uncultured archaeon
CCTCGGCGGCGGGGAAGACCTTGAAGAGGAGGAGATTGTACCGACCGATGTTCGCCTCAAGCGCGATGGGGATGTTCGAGTCGCGTTTCAACGCCGCGAGGACATTCGGGCGCGACCGCCTCACCTCGATGAGCGTATAGACGAGGAGATGACCCGGGGGGACGAAGAATTTCGGGAACCGGCAAACCGGCCTGGTCACCACCCCTGCCGCGAGCAAACGCTCGATGCGCCGTTCCACGGTCTTACGATGCACGCCCACCTCACGTGCGACTCGGTTCTCGTTGGTGCGGATACAGCGCCCCATGACGAGATGTTTCAATATTGCAAAGCTCAGTTCCGAAAGCTCGTAACCACGCATCACCAGCGGTTTTTTGGATTCGACCCAGCGTTCTAACACGGTAATAGGCGATTGCGGTTGGTATTTCAGCATATGACGGTTACTAAAGAACATCGCATGTGCGGGATAGCGTTCCATCCGGGGTGGGATCTTCTTCTCGGCAACGATCTGCTTCTTCCATTCGCCATAATGATAGATATCGCGGTGGTACTCGATCATCAATGTATTATATTCGCCGTCGCGGACATAGAACGCGGCGAAAGTGTGAGGGTCGCTGTGGAAGAACTCGGCGATCGCATCGGTCCGCGGCAGGTCGGCCTGCGCCGCGACGAGGAGCGGGAACTCCTCATAGAGGTACATGAACGGATAGATCGGTTCGTTGATGATCGAATGCGAAAAGAGCTGGCGTGTATATTTCGTGATCGTGTTCCGATGTTTGTCGAGCTTCCGCGCGAGCGCGCTGATGTTGGCCCGCACACCAACGCCCGAACAGATACATCGAAGAATGTTCAGGTTCAGCTCGTCCATTAGCAATTCCGACATTGTATCTGCCACTGGATAGCATTTCTGATACAAGCGAGGCATATTTTGCCCATGACGCGTATAGATCTGGCCGCCAATTCAGCATTATTACTGTACATTCCACAGCGCGAAAAGTAGCGCTAATGATATACCATGCCCGCGGGGCGATCACATACGCACACTTTGGTGCGATAAAGTGTCGACCTGATATATATAGGTTGCTGAAGAATATCTCTACCATGGAAATGACACAAACTTCCCCTCGGTCACTCCTTCGCGACACAACACCTGCACGGGTGGTCAATGTGCTCCGCGAGATCAACGTGGCCTCGTTCCTCGATCGGTGGGGGCCCGCACAGGTGCTACAGGTCTACGACCCGGTCACGCATATGCACGGGATCCTCGTTATCGACAATACGATGTTGGGGCCGGGGTGTGGTGGGTTGAGGATCATGCCCACCATCACGCCGCTCGAGGTCTTTCGTCACGCTCGCGCCATGACCTATACCAACGCGCTTGCGGGGGTCAATTTCGGCGGCGCGGCGGCGGCGATCCGCGCGGATCCCGAGCTCCTCGATATCGATGTCGCGATCCGCTCCTTCGCCACCGAGATCGCGCCGTTCATTCCCAGTCAATACATTGCGGCGCCTGGCATCCATGTTGGCGCCGACGAGATCGCGCTCTTCGTCGATACTATCGTCGACCGCCGCGGCGGCGTGGGCAAGCCAACGCGTATGGGTGGCATCCCCCACGAGCGCGGCATCATCGGGTTCGGGATCGGTGTCATCCTCTCCGCCCTCCTCGATGCAGTACCCGAGGGCGCCGACCTCCCTTCTTCGCTCGCATCGGCGCGCATCGCCGTCGAAGGGAACGGGTTGATCGCGCGCACCGTTGCCAAATACGTCGCCAGCCAGGGCGCTACCGTCGTTGCCGCATGCAACGATTACGAAGCGCTCTATAATCCCGCCGGGATCGCACTCGAACGGGTGAACGCATTCCTCGCGCCCGGACGAAAGGAGCAATCGTGCATCACACTCCAAGAGGGCGACGAACTCGTCTCACGCAGGGCGTTCACGACGCTTCCCACCGATATCGCCGTGACCACCCTGGGTCAGAACCTCTATACCGACGCAACCGCAGCCAATTGCGGTTGTCGCTGCCTCATCGAGGGGCTGAACCATCCCGTGACGCCCATGGGCGAGCAATATCTCCGTGAATACGGCGTCATCCTCGTCCCCGAGATGCTCGTAAATGTCAGTGCGGCGCTTGCAGCTTATGCCGAATATCACGACCAGCCCGTCGAGCTCGCGTTCTCGAAGATCGAATCGGTGCTGCGGACGCTCACCACCACCGTCGTGGAGGAGATGTATCGCACCGGCGTGCCGCTCAAACGACTCCTCCTCGAACACGCCCAGGAACACCTCCTCAGAGCGATGGAACCCACACCTGCGGGGGTGCATTGAGCATGGAGACACTCACCACGCAGCACCGCGCCACCGTCCATCGGTTCCTTCTTCCCTGGAACCTGCGCAATACGGTGGACCGCACCCAGCTCGATACGCCGCATCTCTGTGTGACCGGAACGCGCCTCGGCATCTTTCCGTTCGAGGGTTGGCGCACCTTCTATCTCGAGCGGCCACGCTCTGGACAGAAGAAGGATATCGTGGGGCGGATGTCCTCGGCATGCGGGTCGGCGATGAAGAACACGAGCTGGTCGCGCCACCGGATCGTTCCGCTACCCGACTATCACATCCCCGCACGCCTCGAGCGCGGCGACGATGCCCGCGAGGAGGAACTTGCGGAGCTGGCCACGCTCATCGCCGCATGGACCTCGATCCCCATCGCTCCCGATATACCAGCGGTCGGATGCGCAATCGAGTGTGCTGGGTACTACGGCGAACAACGCGAGCACCGCTCGGTGACCGTGCTGCTTGTCTGGCACGACGCTACCGCCATCGTTTCCACCCTCGATTGGACCGAGGGCGCGCTCGAGGATTGCGTCACGCCGGAATGGTATGTGGAAGCCTCTTCTGTCCGTACCCTCACCCAAGCGCTGGGCACGGTTCGGACCGCGTTCGACCATCTCACCCTCGAACGACCGCAATTCTCCATCAGGACCGTGCCCGCGCTCTTCCTCCCACCACTCGACGGCGAGGACGCCGCTGGGGCCGGCGCCTTCCCGCCCTGGTCGAACGAGCGATCCTACCCCCGAAAAGATGCCTTTGTCCGGGATTTGGAACAACTCCTCGGGACCGTCCGCGCGCTCTTTTCCCCACACCGATCCACCAGCACCAGCACCAGCACCAGCACCAGCACCACCAGCACCAGCACTCGAACCCCGTGCTTTGCTCCAGCCCCCACACTCGATCCATCTCACCTCCCCCCTCACGATCCTGTTCCCGTTCGTGCCGCGTCACCCATCGCTCGAACGAGGACAACCCAAGAATCGAAACAAAGCAAAGAAGGCGGTAGCCATGAATAAAAAGAATATCAACCCCTACGAGGAAATGGTACGCGATGTCAAGGAAGCCTCCCATCGGCTGGCCATTGACCCCAAGATCATCGAAGTCCTCCTCCAAACCCAACGCGAAGTGACGGTCCATCTCCCTGTGCGCATGGATAACGGCCGGATCGAGATCTTTACCGGTTTTCGTGTCCAGCACAATAATTTACGCGGGCCGTATAAAGGCGGCATACGGTACTGGCCGTCGGTGAACCGCGACGAGGTGCGCGCGCTGGCGTCGTGGATGACCTGGAAATGTGCTGTGGTCGACGTCCCGTTCGGCGGTGGTAAGGGCGGTATCATCGTCGATCCGCGCTGGCTCTCCCGATCGGAGCTGAAACGGCTCACCGAAGAATATGTCAAAGAGATCTATCCCATCATCGGCTCGCAGGTCGATATCCCCGCACCGGATGTCGGCACCAACGCGGAGGTCATGCTCTGGATCGTCGAGATGTTCAACCGGCTCCACACCAACGGCCGCTCGCGCGACATCGGCGTGGTCACCGGGAAGCCGGTGGGCTCGGGCGGGTCACTGGGTCGAGTGGAGGCCACCGGGCGCGGCGTGGCGTTCTGCGCGCGGGAGGCGGCGAAACAGATCGGGAAAGGGATCGAGGAGTGCACCGTCGTCGTCCAGGGATTCGGTAATGTGGGCTCTATCGCGGCAAAACTGCTGGACGAAATGGGCGCAACGATCATCGGCGTGAGCGATGTGGCCGGCGGTGTCGTCGACCGCGACGGGCTCGATATCGACAGACTCTTCGCCTATATCGAGAAGAACGGCTCGCTCGCGGGCTACACCGGACTCAAGAACAGTATGAGCGCCGGTGTGCTCGTCGAAGAATGCGATATCCTCGTGCCCGCAGCGCTTGAGAACCAGATCACCCAGGAGAACGCGCACGATATCAAGGCCAAGATCGTCGTGGAGGGCGCCAACGGGCCCACCACATTCCTCGCCAATCGGACGCTTTACGACCGCGGGATCATCGTGGTACCGGACATCCTCGCCAATAGCGGCGGGGTGATCGTCTCGTACTTCGAATGGCTCCAGAACCTCGCAGACCGGTACTGGACCGAGGACGAGGTCAACACCAAGCTTGAGGACAAGATCGTGCGCGCCTATTACAAGGTACTCGAGCTGAGCCTCCGGCACGATGTGGACCTGCGCACCGCGGCGTATATGATCGCGCTCGAGCGCGTCAACAACGCGTTGGACGAGAAGACGCGTGCCGACGAGCTCGTCGCCGTCAGCATCGAGGATCAGACGAGGCTCAAGCTAAAGACCTGATCGATACCGAAGGAACGAGAGCTGCTCTCCTCGCTTTGTTCGTAACCGTAACCCCTCCACTCTTGGAAAGGCCGTCGAGATGCACAGTGCCGGGACGGCCCCTTTATTTTTTATTTTTTTATTTTTTTTAATGAACGGGCGCGATCCTCGAGAGCCAACGCATCGAACGAATGCCATGTTTTTCTCGAATCCACCTCGCTGATCTGGAACTCCCTCTCGCGAGTCTGCGGTGTTCTGGGATGGCACCGAATCGAACGAATTGAATTTCCCCGGCGAGAAGAACGATGCTTTGGCCCTCATGCCACCGCTCAATAGCTCTCGACGCGCCATGGGCCACACACCTCGCATATGCCTCTTTTTCCTCCCCTCCCACTCCCCTCCCACCGCCGTTCGTCCACCCCGTCTCTCTGTCCCGATAACTAATTATACCTCAGCCCCATTCGGGATTACTACAGGGTGGAATAATCATCTATTCCGCCGCTACGACGCGACGAGTGACCCCTCGCGAAGGGTGATGCTATGGCATTTGAACCGAAGACGATCACAGTTATTGGCGCAGGGACCATGGGCAGCGGCATCGCACAGGCCGCGGCGAGCAAAGGACTCAACGTCCATATGGTGGACATCTCCGACGAACTGGTAAAGAAAGGCTTCCAGAACATCCGCCGACCGCTCGAGTCGCGGGTGAAGCGCGGTAAGATGAAGCAGGAGGATGTCGACGCACTGCTTGCAAAGATCGAGGGCGGGACCGATATCGGCGCCGCCGCGAGCGAGTCGGATGTGATCATCGAGGCGGTGGTCGAGAAGATGGAGATCAAGAGTTCGGTTTTCGCCAAGATCGACGACCACGCCCCGGAGCACGCGGTGCTCGGGTCGAACACCTCGTCGCTCAGCATCACGGAGATCGCATCGGCCACCGAACGCCCCGATCGCGTCATCGGGCTCCATTTCTTCAACCCGCCGGCAGTGATGAAACTGGTGGAGGTGATCCGCGGGTCGGAGACGAGCGATGCGACCTGCGAGGACGCGTTCGCCTTCTGCGAGCTTCTCGGTAAGACGCCGGTGGAGGTCAAGGAGACGCCCGGGTTCGTGGTCAATCGCATGCTCGTTCCCATGCTCAACGAGGCGTTCTACCTCCTCATGGAGGGCGCTGCGGAACCCGAGGCCATCGACACCGCCATGAAGCTCGGGACCAATATGCCCATGGGTCCGTTCGAGCTCGTCGATTATATCGGGCTCGATGTGATCCAGTTCGTCATGGATATCCTTTTTGACGAGACGAAGGACGCGCGCTTCCGCCCCTGCCCGCTCTTACGCAAATATGTGCGCGCGGGTCGATACGGGCGCAAGGTGGGTCGCGGTGTGTACGATTACAATAAGTAAGTAAGTTAGTTAGTAAATAAGTAAGTAAACGAACCGCGATGAGCGATAGATCGGCCGGAGGGAGCGTTTCATATTTCATCAACGCTCCCCTATTGCCCGCCTTCGCGCCGGGCGGCAACACCAATATTTAGTTTTTACCAGTAAAAGCTATATAG
>CAZSUE010000311.1:0-6174 GCA_964609045.1 uncultured archaeon
GGGGCTGGGGCCACGCGACAAAAGGAGGGGAGGAACTGGAATCAGGGGTTGGGGCATGGGGACGGGGCCACGCCCGAGCGGGGGCGGTTCGCGGTCGTGTTATTTTTCTAGCTCGATCGGCGCGAACAGCTCCTCGATCTCGTGGAGGATCCGGCTTTTCTTGCGCGCACGCAGTTTGACGATCTGCTTCACCTTGCGCTGCTGGAAGAGATGTTTGAACCGTTCATCGAGCTCTTCGAGCATCTCCTCGTCGGTAATATCGATATGGTCAGAATTGGCGAGGATATAGAGCGCCACGGTGAGCGGCGAGTGCGGGACGATGAGCCGCGAATTGTTCTCCACAACCGCGTTATTGAGTTCGTAGATGAACCGGAGCGAGTCCGCCAGCGAGTTGGAGGCGAAGACATCCTCGATGTCCTGGATGATGATCGCCGTCTCGCGGTTCGTGCGCATGAAATTGCCCAGTTCGAAGAGGAGTTCGTGTATCTCCGTGGCGGGGACGGCGTAGGCGAGATCCTCATTCTTGAGCCAGATGAAATGCCGTTCGTCGAGGTCGTATGCCTCCATAAGCGGTTCCGGGTCCTCCACGGTGACACAGATCGGGAAAAGGTTCCGATCTGCGAGCTGTACCATCAGCTCGAGCGGCCCGTCGCGGTCCTCGAATTGCGCGATATAGTTCTCACCGAGGCTGTCGGCAATGCCCTCCACATCGATCTCGGCGCCGGTGAACTGTACATTGACGAGGGGTGCGCCCCTTGGCTCCGGCGCCACCGGTCCACCGACCACCTCTTCGAAGGCGTCGCCGTCGGTATGGTTCCATATCGCCTCGTCGTAGACCATGACCTTGATCTCGCGCGTGCCGCCCTCGTCCACTTTGAACGCCTTCATCTCGCGGTTGATCGGGTCGACCACCATGGCGCACTGGTAATGCTGCTTGAACATCGTCGTCTGGGTATCCACATCCGTCTCGCTCATAAAACAGGTGTGACCCGGGTGCGAATGGTACCACCCGACGAGAAGGTAATCGTACTTCGATTGATGCTTCTCCATCTGCTCGAAGAGCTTCTCGAACCCCTCGCGCTGGAACTTCACCGATACGGCGGTGGTATCGAGATCGGTGGTCACGATCTCCTCGACCAGCGTATACTCCTCATCTTGCCACTTGAACCGGTCTCCCATGAAAAAGCCCATGACCTCGAGGTTCTCGTCGACGAAATCGTTGCAGTGCTCGATCACGGCCTGCATCGCCGATCGCGAGATGAAAAGCTCGATACGGTCGGGGGTGAGATTCCAATCGTGGAACCGATAGTATGACGGCGGTTTCAGTTCGGTGACTTCGCGGCGTTCTTCCGAAACGATGAGCGGTCGTTTTCCCATACCCAGACCCTCCGTACCCAATGGGGTGTCCCAATCAAAAGGACCGGTGGCGGGTACCAGTCCCCTCGGTGGTGACTCGCGTGACTGATCGATCGATATGTTGGGTACGGGAGCATGAATGACGCCCTAAAAATAGTTTTGTGTGGCTCCACGCAACTGCCGCCTGTGGATGATCTCGCCGCACAGTCCCGTTATATGTCGATCAGCGCGCGCGCCATGGTCTTGAACGCAGCCTCCACATTGCGTCCCGTCTTCGCGCTGGTGATGTAATGTTCCACGCCGAGATTCTGTGCGATGGCCACCGCCTCCTCGCTATTGGCAACGAGGGTACGCATCTCCATCGCATCGTGCTGGAGGTCGTAAAGGAGATCGGCTTTGTTTGCAAGAACGATGATGGGGAACGGCTGCGGGAAGTGCTCGAACTTCGGGTGCCAGATCTGCTCCACCGAGTAGAGCGTGTTGGTCCGGGTGAGGTCGCAAACGATGAACGCGCCGTGCGCCTGCTTGATCTTACTCTCGACGATCTGTTGGTGGGAGTGCTGGCCCATGATATCCCAGATCATCATGGTCACGGTGGCCCTCGCTCGGTCTCCGTTATCGTTATCGTTATCGTTATCGTTATCGTTGTCGTCGTCAGCTCGCCGCTCAACGACCACATTCTTTTTCGTCACCTTCACACCCATGGTAGTGAGATATTTATCGTCGAATGTATCGAAGACGAACCGGCGGATCAACGAGGTCTTTCCGACCGCACTGTCGCCGAGTAATACGACCTTACGTTTGATTATTCGTTGCACCAAGACACCGACCCGTCCAATGATAGCATTTCTGCTACTAAAAGACTCCTTTGGCCGCGCGGTGGTAGACCGCGAGATGTCGCCGCGCCGAGCGCTGCCATGAGTACCGCTCGATCACCGACGCGGTGTCCGGGTCGGTCTCCGTATGGGCCGGCTCACCGCGAAGGATGCGTTCGATGGCGTCGGCCAGTGCCACGGTGTCCGTTGGCGAAACGAGGATAGAGCGGGCGCTGACCGGCGCGGGGAGTGGGAGCGTGTCCGACGCGACCACCGGTCTTCCCGCCGCCAACGCTTCGCCCACCGGCAGCCCGAACCCTTCGCGCAATGATGGATAGCACACGACAGCGGCATGCGCATAGAGCGCCGCGAGCGTCGCATCATCCACATAGCCGAGGAGCTCCACCTTCTCGCGCATCCCCTCTTCGGCAATGGCGGCATCGAGTTCGGCCATGCCCCATCCCGGCTTTCCCGCGATGACGAGCTGGCAATCCGTCCCCGTCTCGATCACACGACGACAGGCCACGACGAGTCGCACGAAATTCTTGCGCGGCTCGATGGTCCCCACGCCGAGGACGAACGGCGTGGCAAGCGCATGCTCTGTCGCGAGCCGTTCCCATCGGGTGTTCACTTCACTGGCCGAGTCGCCGCTACAAACGGACGCATGCCGACGCGCCAGTCCGTGGTGGATCACCTCTACCTTCGACGCTTCTGCAGGGCGCCATCGGACGAGGTCATCTTTCGTCTCCTCCGACGGGACGATGATCGCACCGGCGCGTGCTGCGGAGAGTGGCAGCATCCACCGCCAGTAGAATCGTGTCGTGGGTGAGAAGAGCGCCGGATGGCGCCGAAAATGGAGATCATGCACCGTCATGACCGTGGGACAGGGCACAACGAGCGGTGTGATATATTTCGGGCAATGGAGAACGTCGATGCGATAGTGCCGGAGCAGCGCGGGGAGGACGGTCTGGTCCCAGAGTACGCGTCGATACGGCGGGCGGTCCTCAAGAAGGAGATAGCGGACGCAGCGAGGAGCAAAAAGCGTCGCATCGCGGTCGGCGCGTTCGAGAAAAACGATGAACGCGTCGTCGGTGGCGACTCTGTCGAGCGCGGCGACGAGCTGCTGGACATAGACGCCGATCCCTCCGTGACGGCTACCGAAACACGCCCGGGCGTTGATCGCGATCCTCATTCTATCAGTTCATTATACTCAATCGCTGCGTCTCGCGCCGGACAGAGGCACCCGATGGCGATTCCAGCGAGGGGACGACTCCGCTTCCTATCGCTTTGGTCGGCTCATGTCTCGATGGAGCGATACAGCGTCATAAAGCGCTTATATTCCTCCTCCGCCGCTTCCTCGCCCTGAATATCACGCGTGAACTTGCATAACTGCGTGATCATCGTCTCGACATCTTCCATGCTCGGATCGTCCAATTTCACTTTCGCGATCTTGGCCAGCTCCATGACGATCGGTTTACCGATCTCGACCCCGCCACGCAGTTCGCAGAAGCCTTCGATAATGCTGCTCATGACCTCGTGCGGCGAGTGCTTCTGCTGCAGCTCGATGGAGCGCTCGCCCATCAGCTTGCAGAGGTGGATGAAGCCTTCTTCGACATTGTCGCCCGTCTTTGCCGAGGTCTCGAAGAAGGGTGCATCGTATTTCGAGGCGAAGAATTCCAGATCGTCGATGGTGAAATCGCGCTGGTCCACCAGATCGCTCTTGTTGGCAAAAAAGGTGATGGGGATCTTGCCGGTCACATCGAAAAGGAGCTTGACCCATTTCTCGAGGTTCTCCAGCGTGGAATCGCGGGTCAGATCGCACACCAATATGGCGCCGCTGCTCGCTTTGATAAAGCGCTGGATCACCGCAGGAATGGTCACCTGTCCGATGGTGTCCCAGATACTCAATATAAAATGGAGGAGGGTCTCGTTTTCCTCGCCCTCGTTGAAGACGAGTTCCACATCCTTCTTGGATACCTTCGCGCCCATGCTCGAGATATAGTCGTCACTGAATTCGTCCACGACGAAGCGTCGGATCAGCGACGTTTTGCCGACGGCGCCATCGCCAAGAACACAGATCTTTTTCTTGACATTGAATGTACGAGCCATGCCGCCCTACTCCTTCAAATTACATATTTTGAGTGTTATTTATGTTTTTGGTTCTTCGCACCGCTGGCCCACCGCTGGCCAGTATAACGACGATAGGGGGTGAGGTATCTATCCGTGCTGGCGGGGTGTAGCGGCTCGATGGGCTATGACGCGAAGCGTGGTTCACTCCTTCTGATACCACTCGGCGTTGACGGTGAGCGTGAACGCGTTCCCGTCGTCGACATATTCGAGTGGAGAAGCAGGGTTCTGGAAATTACCCGCCTCCTCCAGTGTCACATCGATGGTCCAGATACCGGTCCCGTTCGTCGAGCGCCGATCCTCGTGCTCGAACGAGAACGCGAGCGTGATGGTGCCCGCCGATCCGTGTGCGTTCGCATCCGTTTTCTGATCACTGAAATTGCCGCCCTCCGCCACTTTCAACGTGAACCGGTCGGGCTGGTTCTCCCATGTGCGGACCAAACGCACGAAATCCTCTTCGTCCGTCCACTCCAGCGTAAAGGTCAGCGATTTGAGGTACTGCTCCTCGCCGGCCTCCACCGAGAGGTCATGGGTATAGGTCTCGCCCTCGGCCAGCTGCTCGTCGACGACATCGAGGGGGGACTCGAGCACGGCATACTTCGCCGGATCGAACGCGGGGGCCGCGCCTGCAGCGCCGTCGCCGTCGCCGTAGAAGGTCATCGTGCCCATGGAGTAGGTGCCGATCAGTACCAGCGGGACGATGACCACGGGGAGGAGCACGGTGGTCTTTGCGCGATAGAACTTGAAAAAGCGCGGCTCGGGATAGACCTCCTCGGGCGCTTGGGCATCCACGCCCTCCTCCTCCATCTTGATCTTGCGTGCGCGCTCGATGATCTCCTGGCCCCAGTTGCGGTAATAGGTGAGGAACCCAAAGAAGATGAAACAGCCATAGGCCACCACGATGCCCCAGAAGAAATAGGGTCGGCCGCTATTGACCGCGACGAAGGTACAGAGCATCCCGAACCCGAATGTCCCGCCCACGAGCCCGATCACATTGGCGATGAAGTTGCAGCCGATATAGGCCGAGACCTTCTCCTTGGGCGCGAGCTTGGAGACGAATGAGAGATAGCCCGGTGCCACGAGGAATTCGCCGATGGACGCGATGATGATCCCGACGATGACCCAGCTCCACTGGAGCGTGAACCCGATGAGCGAGAGCCCGCCGAGATAGATGAGCACGCCGGTCATGAGCACGGGGAGCGATTCGAGCTTGTCGGTGAGCTTGGCGAGATACATCCCAAAGCCGATGATCGTCAATGGATTGAACACGCCCAGGAACATGGGGGAGAACCAGGCGGGAACGAGCTCGAACCCGAAGAGGATGATAGGGAGCGGGGTGAGGAAGGTGGAATACATCGCCCAGAAGCCGCCGTTGAGGAGCACCATGACGAGGAACTTGCGATCTTTCATGGCGATCTTGACATTTTTGACCGCGTCGCGTACCGTTTTCACCTCGGTACTGGCGATCTCCTTGAAGAGGAAAAGGGCGATAAAGATATTGACCGAGACCATGACGGCGCCGAAGAGGAAGACGAGGTAATAGGTCGAGCGCGTGACCACCCCGGCGATCTCGAGAAGGACGTACATGAGCGGGAACACGAACGCGCCGAGGTTGACGATCCAGTAGTAGATACTGTACGCATAGTTCCGATCCTCGCCCTTGGTGACCTTGGCGACGATAGCAGAGATCAGCGGTTTATAAGAACCGATCGCGATCCCCACGGCGATAACGGCAAGGACCATAGTGACGGAATTGAACGCAAACGAGAGTGCGACATAGGAACCGGTGAGGAGCGAGAACGCGAAGATGATCTGGCGCCGGTAGCCGATCCGTTCGGCCAGTGCACCGGTGATGATGGGGAGCCCGTATTGGAAC
>CAZSUE010000312.1:0-6167 GCA_964609045.1 uncultured archaeon
GCCGTATAGCTGGGGCAACGATATCAGTACCTGGCGCAACCCGGGAAAATACGACTACGGAGCTGCGAAACGGGCCTATGTAGACCCTACCGTGAAGGGGGACGAGCGCGAATATTCGTTCCGCACCGCGCCGGAGCTCGACCTCGTCGACCCGCACGGGAAGGAGCTGCGTTCAAAGAGCGCGAACCCGATCATCGTCGGGATCGATTGCACCGGTTCCATGAGCCAGTGGCCCGCGGAGATCTTCGACCGGCTCCCGCTCTTCTGCCAGACCCTCGCCAAGTACCGGCCCGATGTGGAGATCGCGTTCTCGGTCATCGGCGACGCGTACTCGGACGAGTACCCGCTCCAGGTCGCAGATTTCGAAAAGGGTGTCGCGCTCGACGAGATCATCAGCGCGTTCTATCCCGAGGGCGGCGGCGGCGGCCAGAACTGCGAGACCTACGAACTCTGGGCCTACTTCATGCTCGAGCATGTGACGCTTTTTAACGCCGAGCGACCGTTCATGATCATCATGGGCGACGAGGATTATTACCGTAAGATCGACCGGCGTCAGGTCCAGCATTTTATCGGCGACCCCATCGAGGCGGATCTCGATTCGCACACCATCTGGCAGCAGCTCAACGAGCGGTTCGATATCTACATCCTCCGGAAGGACTACTTCAACGAAGCGCTCGACGCGGAGATCCGTGGATCCTGGGCCAGCGCACTCGGCGAGCAGAAAGTGCTCCGCGTACCGTGCAAAGAGCGCGCGGTGGATGTGGCGCTCGGGCTGATCGCGCGCCGCTGGGGGCATTACGGCGATTTCCGGACCAATATCGAGGCGCGGCAGGACGAGGGCACCATCAAGATGGTGGAGGACTCGTTCGCACATGTCGCAGACAGCGAAAGCAAAAGTAAAAGTAAAAGCAAAAGCGGCGGCGACGTGGATGCCGCAGATGTGGCGGTGACGAAGAAACTGGTGTGATCGCATGCTCGCCCGGGCGATCGTGACGCTGCCGCCGTACGCGCCGTTCATCGACGAGCTCGCGGCGCACCCCGCCGTTTGCGGCTTCCGGCTCAATACGGTGATGCCGGTGAAGGAGCCGCTCGGAGCCCTCCTCGAGCGGCTCGATAACGCGACCGGCGATAAGCCGCTCTGGGTCGATCTCAAGGGGCGTCAGCTCCGCATCGTCGGGTACGCCGTGCCGCCGTTCACCGAGGTTCGCGTCTCGCACCCCGTCACCGTCTCCACCCCCGCCACCATCTATTTCGGTAACGGCGATGAGGCGGCGGAGCTGGTGGCCGTGGACGGCGACCGGCTCATCCTCCTCGACGGGCCGCGGCGTGTGGTGGGGCCGGGCGAGGCGGTCAATATCGCCGCACCCGATCTCGAGATCGACGGCTATTTCACCGACACCGACCGCGCGTATATCGACGCGGCGAAGGCGCTCGGCATGCATCGATACATGCTCTCGTTCGTCGAGTCCGACGCGGACCTCGACGCGCTCGACGCGCGGGACCACGATTCCGACACTGACACCGACACTGACACCGACACTGACACCGACACTGACACTGACACCGACGCGGATACTGACACCGACGCGGATACCGACGCCGCAGATGGAGATGTAGATGCAGATGCAGATGCAGATGCGCCACGACGCGTGGTGGTGGCCAAGGTGGTGGCCAAGGTGGTGGCCAAGATCGAGTCGCAACGCGGGCTGGAGTGGGTGGCGCGGCGCAGCCGCGACGGCGGCGATGCGCCCGCCAGACTCATGGCCGCATGCGGCGATCTCTATACCGAGGTCGCGCGGCCGCATCGGATCGCTGCGGCGCTGGAACAGCTTATAGCGGCGGACCGCGACGCGATCCTCGCCTCGCGGCTCTATCCGTCGCTTGCGACCGGCTATGCGCCCGCATTCCAGGATCTATTGGCGGTGGAGTACGGGCTGGCCATCGGGTATCGGACCTTCATGTTCGGCGACGAGGTCTGCCTTAGTCGCGACTCGATCATCGGCGCGTTGAACTTGTTCCATGCGCAAGCCACCGCGTTCGCGCACCGTACCGGCGAGTTTCATTGAACGCGCTCGGGGCGGGACGCGCGTACCGGCACGGTCGCAGCCCCGAACCGCTCCAATGCTTCGGCGCCGACACCCGATCACCCCGGATGGGGCGGGAAAGGGAAAGTATGAAGAACGAACGCTGAGTTGGCGCGAGCATGGAACGGTTGAGAGCGTACGGTAAGGCGCCGTATTGCATCGTCGCGGTCCACGGCGGACCGGGCGCGCCGGGCGAGATGGCCACGGTGGCGCGCACGCTGGCGCGTCGGACTGGCGACGGCGTCCTGGAGCCGCTCCAGGCGGCGAAGTCGGTCTCGGGCCAGATCGACGAGCTGGAGGAGGTGATCGTGACGGGGGCGGACCCGCCCGTCACGCTCCTCGGGTACTCTTGGGGCGCGTGGCTGTCGTATCTCACCGCCGCCCGCGTCTCCGACACGGTGCGCAAGCTGATCCTCGTCTCCAGCGGGCCGTTCCTCCCCCGCTATGCCGCACAGGTCCACAATACCCGTTTTGCGCGGCTCTCACCGGCGGACCGCGCGCGCCTCGTCGCGCTTTCTCGAACGCTCGTCGACCCCGCCGCATCGGGGCTGAACGGAGCGTTGCGCGAGCTGGCGCTCATCCTCGCCCGCGCCGACGCGTGCGACCCGTTGGAGGGGTCGATCGAGCGCGCGGTGAATGAAGAGCTCGTAGACGTCGACGCCGCGGTCTATGACGGTGTCTGGCCCGAGGCCGACGCGCTTCGACGCAGCGGCGCGCTCCTCGCCGCGGGCGAAACGATCACTGCGCCGGTGGTCGCCGTCCACGGCGACTACGACCCGCACCCCGTTGCGGGCGTGCGCGGGCCGCTTGCGCGCGTGCTCGACCAGTTCCGGTTCATTCTCCTCGAACGGTGCGGGCACCGGCCATGGATCGAGCGTCATGCGCGCGAGGCGTTCTACCGTATCCTAATCATGGAACTCCATTAATTGAATAGAGCATTGGCTGGAAATGTGCAGCGAGCTACTATAGAAGCTTTTTCCAGAAAGGCTATATACGAGCGCATGACGGATACGGATCGGCCGTGGTCGGGGCCGAGGGGAACTGACATTTGGCTTACTGGGATCACTGGGGTTACTGGGGTTACTGGGATTACTATAAGACACTGTACTTTCTCGGAATTGTACGTTCTCGAAATCTGTGGAAGACTCGAGGGCTTTCACTGTTCTTTGATACATGTATGCTCGATACCGATACCGATACCGATACCGACGGCGTCACGCCCGGCACGATAACGGAAGCGATCACCGTGCCAGGGTGTAATAGGTCTCGGACCGTTTCGAGTACCGCCGATCTTGCGGCACCTGTTTGATCTTGGCCTCTTTCACCAGCTTCCAGTCGACGAGATTCCGTACCGCCTGATCGATGAGGAGCGAGGTGTACATTTTCGAGGCCCCGATCCTGACGAGGTGGTCGGTCCACTTCCGGAAATCGAGCGGGTAGGCCGGCTTCGGAGAGATGAGCACATACGCAGTCACCTCGAACATGGTAAAGGCGGTGTCTGGGTGGGCGCGAAAGAAGTCGAAGACCACCTCCTCGAACGCGGTGAACTGGAACTGCATCTTGCCATCTCGAAACTGTGTGCGGCTGATCGGCATCGGTATCACTGACGGGTGCCATGGTTTGGCTGCTACTTCGTCCTTGCTCTTAGGTAAGTGGGTGCGTGCGGCGGACTTGTTCCGATCTGGGTTATAAATGAAGAACAGCGGTGGGAGGGGCGGGGCCGGTCGCGCCATTCCTCGCTTCGCTCAGAGTCAGCGTCCGGCGACAAGTGTGTCGCCGGATTTCCAACCCCAACCCCAACCCCCTCTTTTCAGACCAATTCAATATCGAACCGTTTGGTTCTCCCGTTGCGTGGGTGGTCTTGAGGAGCCGTGGCGGATCGTATTCCTCGTTGGTCGTCAGCCGAATGTTATAAATAGGCCGCTCCGAGTCATTTTTGAATTGACGTTAACATTGACCGTAACGATCCAATGAGCGGAAGTAGCCCTTCATGCGACGATCTGGGAACTGAAACCCCGGGGGTGTTTCAGGAACGGGCCGTTTCGCGACGCGAGACGCGGCCCATTCTCCGATCGAGCCATGGGTCGAATTCTCGTCGAAGAACGGTACCAATGTATCGGGTCACCACTTTTCCCACGATCCAATCCCGCGATGATGTGCGCGGAGGCCGCCGATGATCATCTATAGCGCAGAGACCGACGCCATCGCCGAGTTCTTTTCCTCCGACGGTGCGTTCGCCACGGGCCCCGATGAGTCTCTGCTCGATGCGGAACCGGTCTACGAGGCGGTGGTCGCGGAGAGCTGGCGCATCCAGCGGGAGCCGCGGACGCGGTTGGAAGATGATCGCGGCGTGGCGGTCCTCACCAGTGCGCGGCTGGTCATCCTCTCGGGCACCGAGGCGCGATTCGCTCCGCTGGCTTCGTCGCTCCCGCAACAGGAGAGGAATCCGCCCAGCGCGCTCGCGCCCGACCTACTGCGCGAGACGATCTATAAGCGCCTCATCGGTGGTGAGACGCATATCGCGAGCGGGTTCGCCATCGATCTGGCCGAGGTCGTCGGCGTGCGTCTCCCCGCGAGCTCGCGCGCGGCGTACCCCGTCTGC
This sequence comes from uncultured archaeon, assembly GCA_964609045.1. Taxonomy (GTDB): domain Archaea; phylum Thermoplasmatota; class Penumbrarchaeia; order CAZSUE01; family CAZSUE01; genus CAZSUE01. Next base: position 4,687 of record CAZSUE010000312.1, read on the forward strand.
CACTTATTCTTGCAAGATGACAGTGAGGCGCGTTATTGCGTCCGGCTGCGGATCGGCTATAAGCAACACCTGTTCCAGCTCCTCGCACCGCTGGATGTCGGATCCGCCGACGAGCTCGAAGCGATCGTCCCGGCACAGAAGGCGCGTGCAGCGGCACTCTTTTCCGATATTACGGGTCGTAGCGAGACGCCAGATGTGCACGATGCGGGAGCGGTCGATCGCGAGCTGCGCACGAAGCTGCACGCGTTGCGGTTACGGTTCGAATCGAAGAGACCGAACGGTGCTGACGCTGGAACCACCGAAATTGAAGCTGAACCCGAGGGCGAAGAGGATGAAGGGCGCGTTGTGGCGACGGAGGGATCTGCCGCGTTACATGAGCGGGTACCGGGGCAAGATATGGACGGGAACGGTACGGGTGGCGTTCCCGCCCCGCAGGATGCCGCCGGTGAGAGGTTGGGAACTGGGCAAGAGGACGCGGCACCGGTTCAAGCGCCCGAGGAGGAAAACGGATCGACGACGGTCGAAGAAGTATCCACAGAAGTGGTGGCGGAGCGCGAGCGTCGACGACGGCGGTGCCGCGAGCAACTGAAGGAATGGAAACGCCGCGGATTGTTCACGAGCAGTCTCGAGCGCATCCTCGAGAGCTCGGACAATATCGACGCGATCGAGGCGACCTTCGAACGCTACCGCGCGACCTTCGTTACGCCGTTTTTTTCGGAGGACGATGTGGAGGTTACAGACGAGGACGAGGCTGCGCCGCCGGTTAGTGGCCCGGCTGAGAAAGAGGAGGTCCCAACGGCTGCCGGTACCGGTGACGGCGGTGGAGATACGCTGGAGGAAGCAGGAGGTGGATTTGCGCGCACGGTGATGGAACCGACTTCGGATGCCGATGAGTTGGCGGAAGAGGACGCTACTGCGGCGCCGGTGGAGGGAGATGCGGGCAACGAGATCGCCACCACGGTGGATCAACTGGAGACGGTGATGCAGCAGGAGCTAGGCGGCGTTATCGAAGGGTTGGAGAGGGGCGATGATGATAATGATAGTGATAATGATGGTGATGGTGAGGAAATGGGTGAGGTAGAGGTGGGGGTGGAGATGAATGTGGGCGTGGTAGCGGAAGCGACGGAAGAGGGAGGAAAGGCACCGAAACATGAGCCGCGTTCCGTGACCGGCGAGGCGGTGGACGACGAGGTGGGCGGGGCGCTCGGGGCGCCCGCGGATGCAGTTGCGTCTGCGCCGTCGGGATCGGCAATGGAGGTCGAGGTGGAGGAAGTTGAGGGCGAGATACAGGAACAGATGGACGAGCTGCAAGAGGAGCTGGTGTATCGGTACCTCGAGCTCGGGGTGACGAAGTTCGGCAAGGGTGACCTCGACACCGCCGGTGAGCTCTTCGATCGTGTCATTGCGATGGATGCGACCAACGCGTTCGCATGGAACAATAAAGGGCTGATATTGAAGATGCACGATCGGCATCAAGCGGC
>CAZSUE010000313.1:0-6153 GCA_964609045.1 uncultured archaeon
TGAGAACTTGCGGTGAGTCGAAATGCTCTTTCGTTCCATCCCCCACAGAATCGTTCGCAACTCCAGTAGAGAAGGCGTGATCGAGGTTACAACGGACGTTTGAAGCTATAGCATTCCAGGCAGAGCATCTCGTTCATACATTTTTTGGCGAAAACATATATACTCGACCTTTTGAATGGAATGAGCCCCCAAAGTCCGACCATTCGTCGAGGTTCTCAATTGGAGCACCATACATCATTTTTCCCACCCCTCTCTTCAACCCTGGTTCCGTTTCACCATGAAAGTGACACCGGCTATGTCCGCGCTCCATGACACTCCGTAATATGCTCCAATGCTCAATGGAGATAGCGCATGGCGACGTGCACGATGCCCGCCTCTTCGAACCGCTCGCCGTCGCCGATGACGCAAAACCCCAACCGGCGATAGAACTGCTCGACGGCGACCTGTACATGCGCCATCACCGGCTTCAGCGCGCGTGAGCGGGCCACATCGAGGAGGAACCGTACGAGCCGCTCACCGAGTCCGCGTCGACGATACGGCTCGAGGATGCACACCCGTCCGAGCCGGAAGTGCGTCTCATGCTCCACGAGCCGCCCGGCGCCCACGATCTCGTCCCCAACGGTAATAACCGCGTGGATCGCCACTTCGTCCAAGCGGTCGTATTCAAGCGCTGGCGGGACCGACTGCTCCTCGACAAATACCCTCTGCCGCACGGCGAGCGCTGCAGCACGGTCTGCAGCCGTCGTTGCAAGCCGGCACGCTCCATCCATCGTCCCCACTTCCCACCATACCTCCGACGATCCATTCCCGGTTCTTTTACGGGGCGTCCCCATCCACGACCTCCAGCTCACGCTCGAGAAGCTTGAGATGCTTTGCCTCGAGCACATCCTCTGCGAGGGGGAGGAGAAGGATCGCCCCGCGTTGCGAGATGTCGTCGCGCAGTGCCTGGAGGAACTTCATCACCGGATCGAACCCACGATTCGCAACGAGATATTCCACCCCGTCGAGCAGCACGACGGCGTCGGGACATCCGTCGGTAAAGCGCTGGATGAGGTGCATGATCCGTTCGGGCGAGGGCGGAACCGTCTCTTCCGAATCGCTCGTGGCCGTGGTGAGCCAATAGATGGTCGCATTCTCGAGCGCATGGTGTTCCCGCAATTTCTTGGGGTAGGTGCGGGTGATACAGAGCCCGCCGTGGTGGTCGAGACAATTACTCGCAAAGAGCTTGAAATAGGTGCTATCCGCGCCGATGCGAAGGAGATAGGAATACCCATGTTCGAACTTGACACCCGCATCGAGCTCACAGCTATGGCCAGCGCTTGCTCCCTCCGTTCGTTCTCCATCGCTCCCCATATTTGCGGCCTCTGTCCCCGTCCGCTCTGCCCGGTGGCGGTCGGGCTCCGCGTTCTCATCGGCGGCGGCCGTCCCACTCGTCTTAATCGTCCCAGTTGTCCCAGTTGTCCCCTCTGCGCACACCCCCCCGGGCTCCTCCGTCGGCGGCGTTCGCTCCTCGTCAGCAGCTACGGTGTCGTCGAACACCTCTGGCACTTGATGCGCGCCGCCCAGTCCGAACTCCTCGTCATCCTCACGCAGCAGCCCCTCGCTCCGATCCTTCCGCCTCCGCATGATGAAATCGACGAAAAAGAGGATGGCGATGATGAGAACGATGAACACGAGGGGAACGACGATGCTCAGCGGCGTTTGCCACAGCGCCTTCTGGTCCATCTCGGGCGTCGAGGCGGGGTCCAACGGATCGGTCCCCATTTCGCGCTCCACGCCGTCTGCGAAACCATCGCCGTCGGTATCTTTTTTCGACGGGTCGGTGCCCAGTTCGTACTCCTCGGCGTTGGAGAGACCGTCGCTGTCGAGGTCGCCCGCCGCGTCATCGAATCCGGGATCGAGCCCTACTATATTTCGTTCCCACGCATCGCTCATACCGTCGCCGTCGTCGTCCGTGTCGATCACATCGGGAACACCGTCCCCGTCCGTGTCCGGCATGGTCTCGTCGGCGACCAGCGCGCATGCTGCGTCGACGATGCGCACGATGCGGTGGTTGTCACGGTCGGCGACGAGGAGCGTCCCGTTCGCGTCGACGGCAAGCTTGATGGGATAGTTAAAGTGCCGATGATCGGCACCGGATTGATCCGTGATCCCGAGGGTCTGTTCCAGCACCAGCGTGCGGCTGAACACCTGCACGCGTTGGTTGTTGAAGTCCGCCACAAATATCCGTCCTCGCGCCCCTTCCGCAACATCGCGTGGGTTCGAGAAATATGCCGCCGCCGAGCCTTCTACACCGGCGGTACCGATAGTATCGATAATCCGGTCACCGGCGAGGGTATCGACGAGCTGGACACGATGGTTCCCACTATCGGCGATATAGAGTGTGCCGGTAGCGCCGATATGCACGCCGCGTGGTGTGTTCAGATGCGCGCCGTCCGCACCGCTCACCCCCTCCTCGCCGATGGTGCGGAGGTACTGGCCGGTTGCATCGAATACGAACACACAATGCTTGTCGCTATCGACGATGTAGATCGACGCTGTGGCGTCGTCTACCGCGACATCTTGCGGGCTGTCGAACCCGTTGGGCGGCTCGAGCGTCATGAGATAGGCGCCCGCTGCAAAAAACTGTTGGACGCGCCGATTCTCGTTATCGCAGACATAGATCGTCCCGTCGTCTGCAACGGCCACACCGCGCGGGCTGTCGAGGTGCGCTTCCGACGCGCCCGGCTCGAACGGGGTGCCGATCGTGTCGCGATAAGTGCTATTGGCACCAAAGATCTGGACGCGGTTATTGTTCCCGTCGCTGACGAGGATGGTACCGCTCTTGCCTATCGCTATCCCGCGCACACTGTTGAAATGATACTCATCGCGTGGGAACTGGCTCCCTTCACCAAAGGTGCGCACCAGCTCGCATGCGTCGTTATAGATCTGGACGCGGTGATTGTCGGTATCGGCGATATAGATCTGGCCGGCATCGTCCACCGCGATCCCGTACGGGTTATTGAACTGACCGGGGGTGGTGCCGGACTGACCGGTCACGCCCAGCGTCTCGTGGTAGCTACGGTTCGCATCGAAGATCTGGACGCGGTGGTTGCCCGAATCGGCGATATAGACCCGCCCCGCAGCGTCGACCTCCACATCGCGCGGTGCGCTCAATTGCCCCTCGGCATCACCATCGGCGCCGGTCACACCAATGGTACCGAGATACGCGAGAAAACGATCGTAGACCTGGACGCGGTGGTTGCCCATATCTGCGACATAAAGAGAGCCGTTGCGGTCGACGGTGAGCCCGTACGGTTTATTGAAGCTCCTCTCGCCGGGACCGGACTGGGCCACCGTCCCGATCGTCGCGCACCACTGGCCGGAAGCGTTGTAGCAATGGATTGCGTGGTTCTCGGTATCGGCGACGAAGATGCGCCCGCTGGGAGCGACGGCCACACCGCGCGGAAAATTGAACCCACCCTCCGGTGGTGTGAGTTCCGAGACGACCCCCTGGGGCGACTCGAAGCGGAGCACGCGGCTGTTATAGGTATCTGCCAGGAGAAGTTCGCCGTCGGCGCCGATGGCGACCCCACGCGGGCTGTTGAGATGCGTGAGCGCCGCACCGCTCTTCCCCGTCACGCCGATGGTAGAGCGGTAGGCGAGGGCGGGGTCGAAGAATTGGACGCGATGATGTCCCGAATCGCAGATTACCACCGAACCGTCGGGGCCAACCGCCAATGTGTGCGGGTAATAGAAGGTCGTCGCATCCACCGACTGTGCCGCAGGGAGACCGAGCGTACGCTGATAGCCACCCTGGGCGTCGAAGATTTGAACGCGGTCGTTCCCATAATCGGCGACATAGACCTCACCGTCGGGACCGATGGCGACATTGTGCGGATAATAGAAATGCTCGTTGTCGTCGCCGCGCTCACCTGCGCCCAGCGTCATGCGGTAACTCCCGTCGGTATCGTAGATTTGCACGCGGTGGTTGTTGTAATCGGCGACATAGCATCGTCCGTCGTGGACGGCGAGCCCGTACGGATAGCTGAGGCGTGCGTTATCGTCGCCGAAGACGCCGGTGAGACCGATCGTTGCTACATATTCCAGCGTATTACCGAAGACCTGGATGCGATGGTTGCCCGAATCTGATACGAAGAGCTTCCCGTCGATGTCGAGGGCGAGGCCATACGGATAGTTGAGGTGCCACTGGTCCTCGCCGCGCTCGTTGCTAACGCCGACGGTATCGAGATAACGGTACTGGTCATCGAAGATTTGGACGCGGTGGTTGCCGAAATCGGCGACATAGACCTCGCCCATCTCGTTGACGGCGATATCGCGGGGCATATTGAAATGAGCGTTATCACTCCCGCGCTCGCCGGCAACACCGAGTTGTGCGAGGTACGCGCCCGACGCGTCGAAGATCTGGACGCGGTGGTTGTAGCTGTCGGCGACATATATCGTGCCTTCTGGCCCCAGCGCAATACCGAACGGAAAATTGAATGTCCCGTTCTCGCTGCCGGTGACGCGGGTCCGCCCGATGGTGAACCGGTAGAGCCCGCTCTCGTCGAAGTGCTGCATGCGGTGCTGCCCCTTATCGGCCACGAAGACACTACCGTCTCCGCCCACGGCGATATCGGTGGGCTGACGGAACTGATAATTATTGTTCTCGAAGCCCGGCTCCATGAACCGGTTCTTGATGGTTTCGGGCCGGAAATCGTGTTGCATCGGGGACGGGTCCACCGTGCCCGTGGGGTTGTAGTAGACGAAATAGGTGGCGGTGGCGCCATCTGGAAGCGGCTCGGCGGCGAATACGAGGTTCGCCTCCACCGCACGATCGTTCAGTGTATTGACATCGTAGACCTGGAACGGCACCTCACGCTCGACGCCGGCGTCGGCGTTCCAATGGGTCACCCTGAACTCCCTCTCCGGGTCGGTGACCGGTATCGCGAGGGGGGAGAGGTCGAGCCACTGATCGACGACGAAGGGGCCGTGGTCGAACCCGCCGGTCTCTTCGAGCTCGAGGACGAGGCGATGCTGGAATGTGGTATTGAACCATACCTCGCGACGCGCCTCAAATGTGCTCGCCGAGGCGTTGGAACGGAAGCGCACGGTGCTGTGTCCCTGGCTGGGAGTGGTGACATATGGGGTGATAAGGAGGAATGTCACCAATACAATACACACGATGAGCGGCGTGGGGCGGTAAAACATCTTGCGTGGGAGCGCGTGACGGCATGCTCGTATGGCGGTTCGAAAACAGGTGGCGGTCGTCATGGGAGTCTCTCTTTTCGACGCCCTTCTCACAAGGGGATGGCGTGTGGGCCGGGAACGATAATGTAGAAAGTATGTGGACGATCCATACTGTCTTTATAAAGGGTCAATGGTTGCCGCCACTTTAATTATTTTGGGCCACTCTTGGGAGGGTTCATATAAAACGACGCATGGGGATCGTATTTCTCAACGCACCCTGTGTCAGCGCCCAGGCGTGGTGAACCTGACCGTTTTCGCTGCTGACGGCGTCACATAACGCTTAAGAATGTCCAATTAATAGCAGCTTCGATACCGATGTCGCGTTCACATTCACATTCATGTTCACGGTCACAGTCTCGTTTTCGTCTCCCTTCGATCCCGTCGTGGTTGAAAGCTGGATCGATCTTCGTCATCCTCTTCCTCGTTCCCTATCTCGCCCTGGCGGGGGTGGACGATGCATCGCTCTCGCTCGTGGAACGGACATCCGTCGAGCGCCCCGCGCTCCCGTCGCCCGCCGACGACGATGCATATCGCTTTGCAAACCGAACAATACCGATGGCTACCATCGACGCGCTCTCGCGCATCATCCTTCCCGCGGGTTGTGCGAACAGGACACTCTATGCGAAACTTGCAACCGACCTCGTCGGGGCGTTGGAACCTCTGCGTGGTGATAGAAATCCGATCACGATCCTCGACGCGAACCAGTTCGGATCCGATCCCACGCCGAATCGTACCGTGCGCGACGCGGTGGTCGTCGGTGGCCCGGCAATAAACCCGTACGCCGCGGAGCTGGAGCGGATGGGTATCATCGGCGCCGAGGCCGACGGCGTGGAAGCCGACACGCACGACGCCCGGCGAGCTACCGCCGCGCTGCTCGACGCCTTGCGACCACGGCTGGAGGTAGCGGACCCGGCCGCGCGGCGT
>CAZSUE010000314.1:0-6132 GCA_964609045.1 uncultured archaeon
GCCGAGGAAGCCGACCAGTGGCTGGCCTCCCAGCGCTTCGACCTCCGTTGAGCGTGGTATAACAGATATTGTTCGCAATGATGATGCTCGGGTACATCGACCGAAAATCGAGTACGCAGACCCAGTGGTAGAGATCGGGCTTCAAGCTATGGACATAGCCTCCTTCGATCCGTTCGGTTTTTCGGCCGTGGTGCGTGCAGGGGACGCCCACATCGTTCCGGTCCGCGATCCTGATGAATATCGAATCGACCATCTGCGAGGTGCGGCCGTTGATGATATCGTCGACGGGGAGCTTCGAGACCGTTGCGAGGTCCATGGCCTCCTCGATGGCGGAGATATCTTCGAGGATGCGCAGCGCGAGCGCCGCGTCCTGGGTGCAGTATTTGATGACGCGCTCCGGATCGGCGGCCCATTCCTCCTCGATACGGCTCGGATCCACATCGTGCTTCTCCTCGCCGAGGACGAGCTTTGCCACCGCGTTCAAGCTCTCCTTTTTCGGCCGCAGCTGCTTTTTTGCGGCCAGCCATGCATCGGCGACCACGCGCCCGTATATGCGCCAGCTACGGTCGCTCAGCGGTTTTGCCGCGCGGTCGTCCCTGCTGAGCGCGAACGGACCGACCCCCAGCTCCTTGGCGCGATCGTTGAGCTGCGGGAGGTCGTAGCCGACGATATTGTAGCCGGTGACGATGTCTGGGTCCTCGCGTCGGATAAGCGCGACGAACTGTTCGATCAGCTCCGCGTCGGTCCCTATCAGCTCCTCGTAGCGGAGCTCCTCCGAGCCGGGGTCGCGGATCGCGCAGCAGATACAGTATATCTCGTTATTCTTGAGGCTGTTCTCGATATCGAAGCTGATCAGTTTGAGCGGTGGTTTGAAGGTGTCGCAATGCTCGAAGCGCTTGGCGTCGACGACGATGTCGCTGGTATACCCCTCTTCCTCGCCGCTCGTCACCTCGTCGCCGAGCACCGTCACACAGCTGGCGAGATCGAGGTCGAAGATGAACCGCATGGTGAACGGGATATCGGCGGCGTAGATATGCGTCGCATGCTTGCGGTAGCGTTTGCGGTATTTGGGCACTTCCCATGGGAAGGTGACCACCGCTTCGGCCGCGTCGCGGGTCTTTCCGTCGGCAAAGAGCCGGAGCGGTTCGACAGCATGGACCTTTGGATCGTCGTCGAGGAGTTCGAACGCTTTTTCGGTGGGCTCGATGAGATGAAAATACGGTTTGAACCCGAACCAGCGGACGGTGATGGACTGGCCGAGGCGGGTACGGCCGAACAGCTCGACGACGACCGCTTCGTTCACGCGCCGATAGGAGCTGTTGATGAGGCGTACCTCGTAGCGTACCATTTTGCGTTCTCTCCTCCGTTAGTGCGACCCGATCGACTTCGCCCGGGAATCGATAGGGTACTGGGTGTCGACCGTTTGGGGCCACTGCACCCCTCTACCCCGCTACCCCACTGCTCTGTGCTCTGTGGCCTCCTCGCTCCACCTTCTACGCTTTACCCTTTACCCTTTACCCTCCGCCCTCTGTCGCTGTAACTAGCGTTTATTGTCATTTACTATTCTTCAATAAATGGCTCGGCCGCGGGGACGACCTCGTTGGGCGGTACGACGAGTGTGTCGCCATCGTTATAGAATTTGTCCATGTAGACGATGCTGGTGCGGCAGTATGAATTTTCACTGGCCCAGGTGAGCAATAGTCCGGGGATGACGCCTCTGATCTTGAATTTAAGAGTTAATAAGAGTTCCTGCATGGCACGCTCGAACGAAGGGACGAGCGCGAACACATATTCCGCACCGGCCTTTTCGATACTCTGTTCGATGAACTGATAGACCGCCTCGCAGAGCGATTTCGAATAACAGCTCTTGCTGATGATCACCGGCGACCACTCGATCGCCATATTCTTGACATCGCGATTGAGGAGTGTGGCGCCGACGATCGCCTCGTCGTGCTCGATCACTTCCATGAACCAGTCCTTTTGCATGAACTGGTCGCTGGTACTGAAAATGGTGGGGTAGGTATCTGGATCGAGTACGAACTCGTACGGGCTCCCGAAGAGGTACGAGGCATGATTGCGCCAGAGCTTCGCCACCGCCTCAAATTCGGACTCCCGATCCTCCATCGAACGGAGGATGTATCGTTTTCCACCTTCGAAGATCTTGTACTCCGGCAGACGTTTCCATTCGATCTTTCGCGTATTGAGCGGACGTTTTGTGTGCGACGCCAGTGTGGGAGTGGGATTGAGATCGTTCATATTGATTGCCATACTCATCGCCCCTAAAGACCGCGGCCGTCATATCCCTACGAACTTATTTAATTTTATGGGCACATTGGCGCGATAGGGAATGCTAAGATCAAGCTTAACAGCTATTTTGGGTGGCGTTCTCTCTGAGGGAGGGTTGTGAACTGAAATTGAAGCTGCGTGCTGTGGATGATCTTCAATCCATTCGAGGAGAAAGTTATTTATTGAAAACGGCATTCTATTTTTCAGCTCTCCGTACGCGGCTTTCGCCAGACCATCTCAGCGGGTGAACTCATGTTCCACAACGCTCACATCATCGATCCTCGACGCATTTTTCGGTTCCGAGCGCTGGCCATCATTTCCCTCCTCGTCCTTCTTCTCGGCACAGGTGTGGCGGGCGCTGTCACCGCCGCCGCGGCGGCCGATGAGAGTGCAGTTCGGTCGCGTAGCGGCGATTTCGATCTGGTGACCGACCAGACCAGCACGACGCTGCGTCAGGTGGGTGAGACGCTGGAGTTCATCGTCAATGTGGTCAATCTCGATACGAGCGAGAACACCATCGCGTTGAGCGTGAACGACATCTCCGGATGGAATATCACGCTCTCCACCGCCGAGGTGGTCCTATTGGCGGGCACGGAGAAGATCGTCAGGATCTGGGTGACGCCGTCGATATCGGCCTACCCCAATACGTACGAGGTCACGCTGGATGCGGAATCACAGCCCGCCGGCCCCGATCGTGACAAGATGTTCGAGGTGACCATCCCGCAATGCCGCGACCTCTGGGTCGAGCGGCTCGAGCACCCCTCGGGCAATATCTTCACCGGTCAGGATTATCAACTGAACGCATCGGTGGTGAATGCGGGCAACCTCCCCAGCGAGGATATCGAGGTGCAGATCTCCGACGACGGCACAGTGCTCGGCAACTGGACCTATGAGTCGTTGGCACCCGGTCAGAGCGTGACCGTCTCGGTGGATTGGGCACCGGTGGAGGGCGCACGAAATATCACGATCTTCGTCGATAGCAATAATACCTACAACGAGACGCAGACCTATGGCTCCGAGTCAAATAATCGTTTTCATTGGCCGGTGACGGTCCTCAACGGGACGCGACCGGTGGCCTCGATCACGACATTTACCTCCGAGGCGATGACCTATGAGTGGGTCCAGTTTTTGAGCACCGGTACGGAGGACCCCGACGGGACCGACGACGCGCTCTCGTACTCCTGGGACTTTGGCGACGGTGCGACCAGCGCGCAACCGAACGCGCAGCATCAGTACCATGACGACGGGAACTACACGGTCGTGCTTCGTGTGACCGATCCGAACGGTGAGTCGGGGTTGGCCAGCGTATCCGTGCAGATCATTAATCGTGCGCCGGTGGCGTCATTGGCGAACGCGTCGGAGTACTATGCGGTGGATGTGAACGAGTCGTTCGACCCGTCCGCCTCGTACGATATCGACGGCGAGGTCACGCAGTGGTATTGGGAGTTCGGCGACGGCAACACCAGTTATGGACCACGCCCCGGTCACCGGTATGCCGAGTGGGGCTATTACGCGTTGGCATTGACGGTGACCGACGACGACGGTGTGACGAACCGTACGGAGAAGCAGATCGAGGTGGGGCCGATCCAGATACCGATCGTGACGCTCAATAGTTCGGACACTCAAATCCGAACGGGGACGCCGGTCTATTTCAGCGCCGCAGTCGAGGACACCGACGGGGTGGTCGTCGCACTGGAATGGGACCTGGACGGTGACGGCACGATCGATCTTGCCAACACCTCGCTTTTGGATGTGAACACGACCTATGCTGACGACGGCATCTACAACGTGACGCTGTTTGCCTACGACGACGACGGCGGTGTCGGTACGGCGACGGTTTCGATCATCGTTTCGAATCGCGCCCCGCGCACCGAGGTCGCAGCCAGTAATGAGAGCGCGCTCAGCCTCGTCCCCATCACCTTTACGGCACTAAATGCCAGCGACCCGGACGGGAGCATCGTCTCCTATGAGTGGTCGTTCGGTGACGGTGCCCGCGCGAGCGGCGAGACGGTGGAGCATACCTACGCTACGGCGGGGAGTTATCATGTCTCGTTGGAGGTGGTGGACGACGACAACGCCACCGATAGCGCGTCGATCAGCGTCGATATCCAGAACCGCCCGCCCACCGCTATTGCCGGCGAGGATACGAGCGTGTATGCCAACGAAGTGGTCTCGTTCGACGCCGCGGCGTCCACCGACCCGGACGGGACGATCGTCGCATACGAGTGGTCGTTCGATGACGGGACGACGATCTCCGGCATCTCCACGCAACATCTCTTCACCTCTCGCGGTAATCGCACGGTCACGCTCCGCGTCCGCGACAATCTCGGCGCGATCGATACGGACACGATCCAGATCGCGGTCAGCGGGTTGCAGCCGGTGCCGTTCGTCTCGGTCAACGATATCTATTACGCCGGCGAGGAGTATGAGTTCGACGCGACGGGCTCGTACGATAACGACGGGACCGTGACGGCGTATTACTGGACATTTGGAGACGACCGCACCGCCACCGGCGCGGTGGTGGAGCATAGCTACGCGTCGCCGGGCGATTATCAATTGACGCTCTCGGTGGTCGACGATGACGGCAACGAAGCGACGACGAACGCGACGGTGAGGGTCCGGGAGCGCATCGTGCCGAGCTATGCGTCGCCGCGGTCGGTGGAGGCGGGCGAGGAGTTCGAGCTCGACGGTACGGCGTATTTGGACGCCGGCGAGATCCAAGCGTGGTCGTGGGACATCCACGCCGAGGTCGACAGCGATAACGACGGTGATGCGACGAACGACGCCGATCTCACCGGTGCGAGCCCGACGATCTCTTATCAGTTTCCCGGCGAGTATCGGGTGACACTGCGGGCGACGTCGAACGACGGTAGGACGCAGGTGACCGCGTTCAATGTGACCGTGGCCGAGCGGGGTGCCGATGATGACGAGCCGGCGGGGCGCTCACCGCTCTGGCCGGTCTTTATCGCGCTTATCGTCGCGCTTATCGTCGTCATCGTCATTTATCTCTCATTGCAGCGCAAGCGAGGCGCATGAGCGGATATCCTTTGGCTTTTCTGTTTCGCACCGGCGCTGTTCTCTCTCGATCGGGCCTTTCGGTCCGTATCTGCGGCAAAATTTCGCAGCAGCGTTCACTCTGTAGCGAAACATTTAATATAAGACCTCCTATTTTCATGCAGTCGCAGTACACCTAATCGATAGTAGGTCACGGCAGATCGTCGACAATCGAATCGAATCGAGAACATGTACTTTTTTTATGAAGGGTGATTATTTATGAATAGCGGATTGCGCTCAATAAATGCACGGTTAATCGCAAGTTTCATGGCCATCATCATGCTTGGAGCGGGGCTCGTCCCGATGCTCGGAATGGTCTCAGTAGTGAATGCAGCAGAGCTGAACCCTGCCACATGGGACTATGCGATGAACGATACGGTCTCGTATTCATGGATCGATGCACGATCGGGCGGGACGGAGATCACTGACACCTTCGACGACCTCGATGTTGGCTATATCGAGGTCCAACTCCCGTTCGCGTTCTATTTCTACAATAACCGATACAGTTCAGTCCATGTGAGTGTGAACGGCTATCTCAGTTTTTCCGACGACACACCGGATGAAGACTATGAGACCTCGACATTCCCGTCAGACGATGAAGACGCGCAGAATGTCGTCGCGATCCTCTGGGACGACCTCGAGATCGACGAGGACGAGACGGAGATCTGGACCCATGTTCATGGCACATCGCCCGATCGGATCTTCACACTCGAGTATTACCAGATCCGCCACGATTACGATACGGAATTGATCACGATGGAGATCAACCTCTATGAAGGATACAATAAGATC
>CAZSUE010000315.1:0-6121 GCA_964609045.1 uncultured archaeon
GCCCAGGGGACCAAGGTCATGGTGCATGCATACGCCGTTGAGCTTCGTCGGCCGCCCGTTTAGTGAAAACCCCTTTTCGCTGTGGAATTCCACGGTTCTTATTCCAAAAACGGTTTCGCACCGGTCAGCGGTTTGGCCTTCATTCGGCGGCCGCTACATTCACGGTCAGCGTCTGAGGGTTCTCGAAAACGCTGCCGTCGGCGGGCGAGGTAATGGCGCACCATGGAGGATGATCCACGCCGGTGTGGTTCTCAGGATCCGGGACGGCGTTATAGGTCCAGTCCGATACCGTATCGGTGTCGCTCCCCACCGGTACGCGGGTAATAGAATAGCCGTAGACATCCCAGCCTTCGATGCGCCCTTCCCATGCCACGAGGTCGGCCTCCGCCGAGCCGTTGAGGAGACGCAATATATCGCCGCCATTGAGCAGCTGGAAGCGCGCACCGCCGATATCGGGCGCAAAGCCGTAGATGTCGCTGAACGTGGTGGCATTGGATGCAACACTCAGTTTTGAGCTGGGGGCGATGGTGGCATAGGGTGGGAACGACCAGTTCTGGTAGCTGTTCTCCAGGTGCCAACCATCGAGCTCGAAGGAGCGGTCGGTGGGGTTATAGAGCTCGATTAATTCCTCGTCCGGCTCCGTCCCCGACGGGTCGTAGAGTATCTCGGAGATGAGTGGATGCGCAAACGGCGAGACGGTGGTGAACGAATAGTACTGGGTGCCGTTATCGTCAACCGTCTCGAGCCCAGCGATGGCGGAGGCGACCGAAAATGAGTACTGCGTCGACGGTTGCAGCCCATGGAGGAAGATGGTGTGGTACGAGACGAGAGCGGAGCCGTTCTCGATCTGGCCCGGCGGGGTGGAGAGACCGTACGCCACCGTACTGGTTGCGGGGCGGTCCGTCTCCCACATGATCGACGCAGTGGTGGCGCCGACGCGGGTCTCAAGTTCACAGATCACAGGTGGGGACGACTGGTCCACCGGATAGGTGTCCCCGTCCACCGTATAGGAATTCTCCCCGTCGGTGCTGAGGATGATCGTACCGTCGACCACTTCGCCCTCGCCCGGTTGGACACTACCGCCGGAACCCGCTTCGGTGAGATAGAGATAGCAGTCCGCATCGACGAAACGGTCGATCACTGGCTGAGTGGGATGACCGTAGCCGTTGGTCCCCACCGAGATGAGCCCCACCTCCGGTTCGAGCGTGGAGACGAAGGTCGGGTTCGAGCTCGAACCGCTCGCCTGGTGGTTGACGAGAAGGACGTCGATGTCGCCCACCTCGGGCGCCACCGAACTTTCCACATCGGTATAGTCGTACGCGTCGTAGCCCGAGATGCCGGCGCCGTTGAAATACTCGAACGAACCATAGCGCACCAGCGTGCAGACCGATCGATCGTTCTCGTTGGTGACGGCGACGCCGTTGCCGTTCACCGCTATACAGGTCGCGGTCACGCCGTCGCCGAGATCGATCTGGAACCCGTCGGTGATCGTCTGGCGCAATGCGCCCGCCGCCGATACATATTGCGAGAACTGCGTGCTGTTATAGGACCCGCCGCGATCGTATATCGCGTGATCCACTCCCACGCTGGTGATGACCTCGTCGAGGCCGCCGATATGGTCCGCATGATAGTGCGTGGCGATGATATAATCGAGCGAGGTGACCCCCGCCGCGTTCAGATGCGGGACGATCACACCGGTGCCGCTCCCAACATCCCCGCCGTCGATGAGGAGCGTCATACCGCTGGGCGAGGTGATCAACGCCGCGTTCCCCTGTCCCACGTCGAAGGTGCAGACCTCGAGCTCGGAGGAGGTACGTTGGCCAGCGGAAAAACTCGACTCGGCGGTCGAGCCAGAGGCGGTGGGTGCAAAAGGACCACCCAGCAGCGCGCCGATCATGAAAAAGAGGATAATCAATAGAACGAACGAATCGCGTGATGCGCCGGCACGTCGATGACGGTAATAATTGGAACGCTGAGGAACTCGCACATATCGCTCATATCAGACAGTGCTTTATAACCCTTCGCCGATGAAATGTAAGGAACGATCTGTGTGTGAGGGGTGCGGCTTTGTTCCACTGCGGTCCCGAGCATGGCTCGTGACTCAGCTTCATTTTCACTTTCACTTTCGCGTGCTGTCGGGTTCGTCTGTTCCTCTTTCGGTTGCTTGGCCAGTGAATCGTGAAAACGCTCGTGGAGAAGGCCTGTGGTGGGTGCCACGGCGGGCGGCACGGGTATGGGCGGCGTGGGCGGTTGGGGCTGTCTCGATCGCTGCGGTTTCTTCGGCTCGTTCCGGCGCGCGACGATGAAATGGCCGCGCCGGAGCCGACCTAGGAACCGACCGTCGGGCGTAAAGACCCGCTTTTTCTCCAGCCAACCACGATAGTTGCCCTCGGCGTCGAAGAGATGGCCATCGGAGAGAAAACCCCAATACTCGCGTCCCATGGTGAAAATATAGGTTACCATTCCACACCACGCACCTGATCGGATAGCAGATAAACTGCGGTCGTTAGGAAATGGATCGCTGCGCTACTTTACTCTTGCCCTCATCCCTCGCGTCCAGTGTCCGCGTCCGCTTCTGTCGCACAGTTCTCCTCAGCGCTCTCGGTCACCGCCGCATCGATGTATTTGCGATGGTAGCCGGAATAGAGCGCGCCCAAGGGGTTGTGCGCGAGCACGCGGTCTTTGACGGTGAACACGGTGACCGGTGCCTCGGAATGCTCGGTAAAAAGGATATCGTGGCCCATGCAGAGCCCTAGGATAATATTGAGATCGCATTCCGTGCGGTTCAGGATCATGGCCTGGCCAAGCGGGTTGCAGGTCGCCTCGGTCTCCTCGCCCGCCGTATCGTGGAGCCGCTCGAGATCGAAGTCGCTCTTATCGATACCGCCGACCTTACAGCAGACGGAAACGACGTCGAACCGCTTGGCAAGTAGCCGGTGGAGCATCTCTGCTTCCTTTGCGAGCCCGATACAGAACGCGATCCCGAGCCGTTCGTACCCCATCATCTCCGCGTAGGTGACCAGCTCCTCGAGCCGCGTCTTCTTGCGATAGTATCGCGCCTCGATAGCGGCGGAAACACGCATGGACGCGCGGTCCTTCGCATCGTACGCCGCCTTCGAGTCAGCCGCGATGCCAGGGCAATCCTTCCCCGTATAGCACTCTTGATTCTTGCAGTACGCACATTGCAGTTTCGTTCGTCTCATCGTCGGCCACCAGTCGGGGTCTAGATCGGGGTCGGGGTCTAGATCGGGGTCTGGATCGTCGCGCCTCATTCCCGCTCACGATAATCGTTGATCGCCGTGCGGAGTGTCTGGACCGCCAATCCAGCGCAGTGGACGTTTTCCGGCGGCAACCCGTCCAGTGCCTCGAGGAGCGTATCCTTCGTCACTGCGGCGGCCGCGTCGAGCGATTCTTTTTCGACCAACCGAGAGAGCATGCTCCCCGCCGCAATGGACGAACCGCATCCGTCGGTCATGAACGAGACCTCGCTGATGAACGGGGCCTCTCCCGCCTCGTCGATGCGTAGGTAGAACTCCATGGTATCGTTGCAGCTGCCGGTTACCCGCGCACGAGCGTCCGCATCCTCCATCCGCCAGATCTTGTACGGGTGGTTGAACTCCTGGATCACTTTCTCCGAGTAGATCTTGCGCTCCTCTTCGATGATCTGCTGCTGGAGCGAATCGACCATCTGGTCGAACGCGGATCGCCGCTCGTCGTGACCGCCGACATCCTCAGCGCTGAGGGAGAGGAGGCGGCGGTCGAGGTCCGAGAGGGAATCCTCTGTCGGTGCTCTCCGGATGCCGTCGTGCTCGCCGTCGTTGCGCGTCTCCTTCTCTGCGGCTCGATCTCGATCACGATCGCGATCACTCTTTCGATCATTCTTTCTATGATCGTCGTTCATGTCAACTTCAACCTTATCGTTTCCCAGATCTGTTCGACCCTCGCGGCCAGTGCGTCACCCTCATCCGCGTACTCGATCAATGTCTTGCCCTGGATCATCGCATCGGTGAACGCGGTATCGTAGGGGATGGTCCCAAAGAGTGAAATGTCGTTCTGTTCGCAGTAGCGAGCGATCCGGTCGGTCATCTCGTCGTTGATATCGCATTTATTGATGATCACGCCGGCGTCGATGTCGAAATGCGCTGCCACGCCGAGGACGCGTTCGAGGTCGTGGATGCCCGAGAGGGTCGGCTCGGTGACGACGGTGACGAGATCGACACCGCTGATCGCGGCAATGACCGGGCAGCCGATACCGGGCGCCCCGTCGATGAGGATGAGGTCTCGCCCCTCCTTCTCTGCGTACTTCCGTGCGAGGTCACGTACGAGCGCGATGAGCTTACCCGACGCCTCCTCCGCGATCTTGAGCGTTGCGTGGAACAGCGGCCCGAACCGCGACTTCGAATGATACGCCTTTCCGGAGGTCCGCGGTTGCATGGTGATCGCATCTGTGGGACAGACATAGGCACAGACGCCACATCCTTCGCATGCCATTGGATCGATGCTGTAGCTCGCGCCCTCCTCCTTGCCGTCGTCTGCGTGCTCGACGACCGCATCGAATCGACAGCGCTCAAAACAGCGCCCGCAGCCGATACATCGCTCTTCGTCCAGTTGTGCACAGTCCAACCCGGTGAAGGGTTGGGTGGTAAGGATCGTGGGGTCGAAGATCAAATGGAGATCGGCGGCGTCCACATCGCAGTCCGCAAAGATATTCCCAGTGGCCAGCGATGCGAACGCTGCTGCAAGCGTGGTTTTTCCCGTACCGCCTTTGCCACTGATGATCGTCATCTGTTTCATCATCACCATCTTCCCATTCTACCTGTTCTCCATCATGATCTTTTGCGAATAGGGCATAAATGCGCGTGTGCCGCCGCCCTCGCCGATCACCGTCAGTGCGCGTTCGTCCTCGATCAACGTTCCCGCCAATACATCGGCGCCATGATCGAAGAGGATGGGCGAGAGCGGTGTCGAGGGCCCGAGCACGACGGTATAGCCCGTTGCGATCTCGAGCAGACGCGCCATCGTCTTATTGATGAACGCCGTACCGGTGATCAGCGCGAGATCGCATTGCGGTAACAACTCCTCGGCGGCCGCGGCGGGGAGACAATCTGGCTCCGGCCGTTGCTCGAACACAAAGACCGTTTCCGCGTAGTGTCGCAGTTTCGGTGCGATGGGGAACGCGCCCACCACGCCCACCGTTTTGAAGTCGCCGCGTTTGACGCGATCGAGAACGATCTCGAACGCGTCCCCGTCCTTCAAATAGGACGGGTCCGGTTGGAGCTGTGCGTTCAGCGCCGCAACGCCGATGGCCGCCTCGACGAGGTGCCATGACCGCGCTCGCGCCGCGAGCCGCTTGCCACGATAACTCCCCGCACCCCCCGGGCTGGGGAGGTGGGTGGGGGAGGTATGCGCCACGCCGATCTGCGCCCCGACCCGTACCGCCGTATATTTCAGCCCCACACGGACATCGTCCGCTGGTCTATCCTCGATGGTTGCCAGTACCGCGTCGGTCAGGTCCATATTGCATCCCATTGCCGATCTCCACCATATAGTGCGATGATCAATAGTCGTTGCGTTCGTCGTTGCGTTCATCGTTAGCGAAAGCGGCTGCGGCTGCGGGTCCTTCCCGCTCGGGCGGACCAATGCCAATGCGTTCGAGTATCCGATGATGGAGCGCGACGAACCGTTCTCGCCAGTGTGGGCGCGCCTCGACGAGGGGGATGCCGCGCGAATAGAGGCTCGCGACCTCGCGATCCTGCGGTATCCGCAGAACGATCTCGTGGCCCTGTTCGTTACAATACGACTCGACGCAATCGTTCCCCACGCCGTCGCGGTTGATCGCGACCCCGAACGGGATCCCGAGTTTTTCGACCACACCGATGGCGAGCTTGAGGTCCCAGAGCCCGAACGGTGTCGGCTCGGTAACGAGGAGCGTATAATCGCACCCTTTGATCGTCTCGATCACCGGACAGGCCGTCCCTGGCGGTGCATCGAGGATGACGGTCTCGGCGTTCTCGCCATCGATCTGATTCTTGAGTTCACCGATCACCGGTGTGGCCATGGGCTCAGCGACCTCCAGGAGCCCCTGATAGAACTCAAGCCCCGCTCCTTCACCGCGCTGGAT
>CAZSUE010000316.1:0-6120 GCA_964609045.1 uncultured archaeon
GAGGAGATATTCGACGCCGCGATCACCACCGCGGGCGAGGTCGATACGATCTCGGCGGCGACGGAAACGCAGGCGGAGGGCGCCACGCGAGTGGCCGCGTCCATCGACGAGATCGCGGGCATCGCCGAGGAATCTGCCTCCGCGTCGGAAGAATCGGCCTCATCCACCGAGGAGCTGACGGCGACCATGGAGGATATGACCGCGCGCACACAGGAACTGGCGGAGATGGCGAACCGTCTCCAGCGCAGCACGGAGCGGTTCCGGCTCGTAGACGCTGATGAGGATGCAAAACCGCACCGCGACTCCCGGCGTTCATCCAGCGGTGGGTCCAACCGCACGGTGGTCCGCTCGAGATCGAGGCGATCGAATGCAAGGAGCGGATCGGTCCGGGTGCCGAAGAAGGTTAGCACCTCGCTTAGACGTCGGGGGTTGCTGAGCGACTGAACGGGACCCAATGAGGATATTGAGAAACGGCCGAGAGAGGAATGCAAGATGAGGCAAGAAGCCGCTGACGAGCACGGGTATCTGAACGACACGGTCCAACTGGTCACATTCCAGTTGGGCGACGAGAAGTTCGGCATCGATGTCAACCATGTGAAGGTGATCGTCAAGTATCATGGGATCACGAAGGTGCCACACCTCCCCCCCTATCTATTGGGGGTGATGAACCTCCGCGGTCAGATCACCATGGTGCTCGATCTCGCGCGCCGGTTCGGTACCGACGCTGTGGAGAGTGGCTCGGGTCAGGGCGAACAGATCATCGTGGTGGAACTGAACGACGATCAGTTCGGCATGCTCGTCGATGAAGTGGACGATGTGACCAGCATCCCGGAGGCGTCGATCTCGTCTGCGCCGAAACTGATCGAGCAGTCCATGGACGCGCGCTATGTCATTGGCATCTGCCAGCCGGAGGATGAGGAGGGGATGGTTCTCCTCCTCGACCTCGAGGCGGTGTTCGACATCGGCGCGCGGGGCGAGGGGGCGACGCGAGCAGAACGACCAGCATCGTCGGAAACAGATCGATGGAAATCCGAGAACTGTGGCAACACCGTATAGTACAATACGATCAGCGTTCACATTTACGATCACATTTACGATCATACTTCCGAACGGACCTGCACCAGGCACAGAGTAGAACGACTAGAATATTGGACGGAGAACGCCAGGAGTGTCAGATAATGAAATTGGGCCCAAAATTGATCACCGTCTTTCTCGCATTATCGTTGATACCGTTGACGAGCATCGCCATCTTTGCGCATAATACGGCGACGAGCGGCTTCGACGAGCTCTCGACGCAGGGCAAGGAGACGATGGAGAGCGACTCTTACGACCAGCTCGAGGCGAACCTCGCGCTGAAGAAGGACCGCATCGAGGACCAGTTCCAAAAGACCGCCAACGATGTGACCTCACTTCGCGAAACTGCGGATACGACCATGGAAGCAGCGTTCGAATGCATGGAAGCGCTGGGCGACCAGAAGCTCGAGCGGATCAGCGACTATTTTACCGATACCGAGAAGGACGCGGGATCGATCTCCGAAACGGCGAACTATATGGTGGAAAACGCCCACACGAAAGCTGCGATCGATATCGACCAAAAAAGCAAGCAAGTAGAAGAGCTGTTCGTCTGGTACGAGAGCATGACGCGAAATTATGCGCGCTCGAACATCATCATCGACTGTCTCGAGTATTACGAAACTGCGCGCACACTGGACGGCGAGGCGGCAAACACCGCAGCGGGGTCGGCGTGGTCCAATGTGACGGCGAACTGGAGCGAACGTCTCGACCTCATCACCTCCGATTATGGACTCTACGATCTCTTCCTCATCTCGCACGACGGCGAGGTGCTCTATAGCACGGCGCGCGAAAGCGACCTCGGCGAGAATGTCACCACCGGTTCGTTGGCGGAGGAAGGGCTCGGGAAGGTGTTCGCTGCAGCGACCGCCGGCCATGTGGGCGAAGCGGACCATCGCGCGGTGAGCATGGTGGATTATGATGCCTACACCCCCTCCGGCGGTGCGCATGCGGCGTTCATGGCCTACGGTGTGCACGATTACGATGGGGAACTCCACGGTGTGTTCGCCATCCAGCTCCCGTCCGACCATATCGACGAGGTCGTCAATAGACGGACCGGGATGGGTGCGACGCAAGAGACCTTTCTCGTCGGCGAGACCGCGTCCGGTGTCGAACTCCGCAGCAACCGTGTGGTGAAGAGCGGCTCCATCGGCGACGCGTACAATGCGGCGTTCGCCACCGCCGCGCTGAACGGTGAGCGTGGGTTCGAGATCCGAACGGGAAGTACCGGCATGCTCGAACTGGTGGCGTACCAACCGTTGAACCTCAGTGGATTGAACTGGGCGATCCTCGACACTATTGCACTGGAGGAGGCACTGAGTCCGCTATCGGAGGACGGCGACCTTTTCGAACTCAAAGCGGCGGCGATGGGCTATTCAGATATCAAGCTGGTGCATACCTCGGGTGAGATCATCTATAGCACGGCGAAGAAAGCCGATTACCATACCGATCTTACCACCGGTCCCTACCGAGACACATTACTTGCCAGTGCGTACGAAACGGCGCTCGCGAGCGGCATGTCGACGGTGTCGGATATGAGCTATTACGAACCCGCTTCGGCTCAGATCTTCTTCATCGTCGCACCGATCTACTATAACGGCTCCATCATCGTGCTGACGGTGATCGAGATCGACAATAGCGAGATCAACAGGATCATGGGCGATTATGCGGGTTTGGGTAGCACCGGCGATTCGTACCTCGTCTCGTTGAACGACAACCTTCCGCGATCAAAGCTGCGCGGCGTCTCAGAGAACACCGTTCTGAACCCGAGCTATCCGATCGATACCGTTGCCACGCAGCAGGCGACGAGCACGCTCCAATCCGGCATCTACCAGACCTACGACGATCGCTATGTGGTCGGCGTCTATAAAGAGGTGGGATTGGGCCACAACTGGGTCATGATCACGGAGAAGGGCGAGAGCGAGGTTTTGAACCCCGAGACCGGTCACGGTAGATCCCTCGCGCTGTTCGGCGAGGCGTATGGATACTACGATGTGTTCCTCATCAACGCCGACGGCTATATCGAGTGGAGCATGGCGAAGGAGAGCGATTATGAAACCAATCTCCTTACCGGCGAATACGCGAATACCAATCTCGGATCGCTCTTCGAGGAGGCGCTCGCGGCGAAGGGCGTCGTCTTCAGCGATTTCGCGTATTACCCGCCCAGCGAAGACCAGGCCGCGTTCGCGGCGATACCGGTGGAGAAGGACGATGTGGTCGTGCTCGTCATGGCGGTGCAAGTCCCTACGGAGACGATCAATTCGATCATGAACGAGCATACCGGTCTCGGCGACACGGGTGAGACCTATCTCGTCGGTGAAGACAAGCTGATGCGCAGCAATTCGCGCTTTTCGACGAACAGCAGCGGCGATATCGGCACCACGCGCGTGGACACGCCGTCGGTAAGCGCCGCACTCGACGGCGAATCGGGGCACCACATCATCAATGATTACCGCGGTGTGCGCGTGCTCTCCGCCTATGCGCCGTTGGACCATCCCGACGAGCAGATCGACTATGCGGTGCTGGCCGAGATCGACGAAGCGGAAGCGTTCGCCGATGCAGCTCAGATGGTTGCGAGCGGTGACGAGAAGACGCAATCGTTGACCATCCTCATCATCGCCATCGTGGTGGTCGCCGCGCTCGTCGCGTTACTCGTCGCGTTCCTCTTTACCCGCTCCATCACCTCGCCGGTCCAATCTCTGGCCGAGGGCTCGAAGAAGCTCGCGGAGGGTGATTTCTCGGTGGAGTTCGAAGTGGATGCGTCCGATGACGAGATCGGCGAGATGGTCAGAGCGTATCGCGGGATGCTCGCCAACACCGCCACGCCGCTGCGTGAGTTGAGCGTGGCGGCGGAGGCCATCGCCGCGGGCGATCTTAGCGGCGATATCGATATCGATGCAAAGGGCGAGATGAACACCATCGTCGAGGCGTTTGGCAAGATGCAGTCGAACTTGAAATCGCTGGTGCGTGAGATCCAGCATACATCGAGCAGTGTGGCGGCGACCTCGCAGGAGCTGGCGAGTTCGGCGGAAGAGATGAACGCGAGCACGCAGCAGGTGTCGGGCGCGATCCAGCAGATCTCGCAGGGCGCACAACAGCAGGCGGACCAGATCGAGGGCACGGCGAAGGTGATGCAGATGATGACGGAGTCGGTGGACGAGGTCGCCGACCGATCGGTGACGGCGTCGGAGAAGGCGGGAGAGAATCGCGAGAGCGCCCGCGAAGGCCGCGATGCGATCAAGAGCACGGTGACGAAGATGCGAAGCATTCGCGATGTGGTCGTCGACTCCGCCTCGGTCATCGAGAATCTCGGCGTACGCTCCGAAGAGATCGGCCAGATCGTCGATGTGATCACCGGCATCACCGACCAGACCAATTTACTGGCATTGAACGCGGCCATCGAAGCGGCGCGTGCGGGCGAGCACGGGCGCGGGTTCGCAGTGGTCGCCGAAGAGGTCAAGAACCTCGCGGAGGACTCGAAGAACGCGGCGGAGCGTATCTCGACCATGATCAGGGAGATCCAGGGCGAGACCTCGCGTGCGGTGGAGAGTATGCAGATCGGCACGAAGGAGGTCGAGGAGGGCATCGAATCGGTGACGCGCTCGGACAGCGCCTTCGAGGAGATCGCCGCAGTGGCGCAATTGACCGCCGAAGAGGTGAAAGCGATCAGCCTCGCCGCGCAGCAGCAGCGCGCGGGAAGCGAGCAGGTGGCGGTGGCGGTGGACGAGATCGCAGGCGTCGCCGAAGAGGCGGCGTCCGCGTCGGAGGAATCCGCCTCCTCCACCGAGGAGCTCACCGCGTCCATGGAGGACATGACGGCGCGAACGCAGGAGCTCTCCGACATGGCGGGCACGCTTCAGCGCAGCGCGAGCCAGTTCAGGATCGACCGCGGCGGCGAGGATATCCGTCGCGCGCGTCGTACCCATCGCGAGTACGCCACGGGCGCGGGCGCTGAGGACGATGAGGGAGGGGCACGGCGCTCGCGGTCGCTGCGGAGTCGCTCACGGTCGACACCGACGATGCCGAAAAAAGTGGAAGCGGCGCTCAAGAAACGCCATCTCGACATCGACAACGCATAGACGTGAACAATGAGATGCGCGCATCAATAGAATTAGATGCAGATGCAGATTAGAAACGGACATCGAATCCATATCCATATACAGAACCGCAATACAGAACCACAATACAGAACCACTTACAGAACGGACCAACGAGCACAGATCGCAACCAGACCACAAATATGTCAGACGGAGAGATAGGAAATGAAAGCGACAGATTTCTCATTTGAAGAGGACCTGAAATTCGACCCGGAACGCGGCATCACCTCGTTCCACGCCGATCGGATGACGATCTTCAACGCCAGTTCCATGGGCATCCTTCGGCACAATATCGTCGAGGCGTTAAGGATCGAAAAGGCCCGTTCGCTCTTTATCAAGTTCGGCTATCAGCACGGCTATTTCGATTGTATGCAGATGAAGGTCAATTACGACTTCGATTCCGAGCAGGAGCTACTGGCCGCCGGGCCGCTCATGCATACATGGGAAGGACTCGTTAAGGTCGTCCCCGGTGAATTGGAGTTCGATCGCGAGAAGGGCATATTCGTTTTCGAAGGGGTCTGGAAGAACTCTTGGGAAGCGGAACAACACCTCTCGTACTACGAGGAAGGCGATGAGGCGGTCTGCTGGTCGCTCGCAGGGTATGCCTCCGGGTACGGCTCCGCGTTCTTCGGCAGCAAGGTCGTCGCGGTGGAGACCGCATGCAAGGGCAAGGGCGACGATGAATGTGCCTGGAAGATCAAAGTGCCGAGCGAGTGGGGCGAGGAAGCGAAGCCGTACATCGCGGCGCTCGAGGAGTTCTGATCTCCGATATAATGGATGTACGAAGGGAGCGATGACGATGGGAGAGAAGCTACTGAAATATTACAAGTACATGAAGGAAAAGGAAGGCGTGCTCGGGCAGGCGCAGCTCGCGCAGAAGACACTGATCCCGAGCCCGAAAGCGGCGATGAAACCGGACTCGCCCGAGCTGATCAAGAAGTTCCGGGAGGCG
>CAZSUE010000317.1:0-6098 GCA_964609045.1 uncultured archaeon
GAACGGGGGATCCGGCGACACACTTGTCGACGGACGCTGACTCCGAGCGAAGCGAAAAGTGGCGCGACGAGGGAACGAGGGAATAAGGACAGGGCGAATAAAGGGATAGAAAAGTTACGTACCAGTACGCGATTCGGTCGAGGGATCGCGAACTTGTTTCGAGAGTGGATGGACCTCGAGGACGATAGCGT
This sequence comes from uncultured archaeon, assembly GCA_964609045.1. Classification (GTDB taxonomy): domain Archaea; phylum Thermoplasmatota; class Penumbrarchaeia; order CAZSUE01; family CAZSUE01; genus CAZSUE01. The sequence goes on from CAZSUE010000317.1 coordinate 192, forward strand.
AGCGATGCCATTGCGGCGAAACGCACGCTGTCGCACTGGGCGTTGCTCGTCTTCCTTCGTTCTTCTTGCTCTTGAGCCTTTTCTCGCCGCTATCGTAGCGTAAGCGTACTGCCGACTTGCGGCGGTAGCGCGAGTGAACGCGGAAGATGGAGCCGTTGAATTGAATGGTAAGTTGTCCTGCGATCATAGCACCTCATCGTAGCATCGCGCGGGTGAAGGGGCGTGGGTCGCGGAGGGTTGGTCGGCCGCAGGGCGGGTTGTGGTCGCTATCCCCTGTGCTGCAGCGCAAACAGTTGCCGGTACAGCCGGCGATGGGGTGAAATCGCCCGTCGGCGCCCTTTCGCGTGAACGGGAGCGCTCCTCCTTCGCAGCTGACCAGTCCATCGCTGTCGCAGGTCTCGTCGGTGTGGAGGCAATGCGGTTCGAGACAGGTGGCGTAGGTCAGTCCGATCGCTTCGGCGGCCTTCCGAAGCCGGCGATGGAATCTGAGCGCGCGCTCGCCATGGAGGAAATAGCCGGCGGAACAACCGGGAGACCGGGCGTAGGTATAATCGTCGACGAAGCGGCGGTATTCTACCTCGGATGCTGCAGCGATCACCGCGCCCACACGGTCGAAGAGGCTTTGGGTCGCTTCGTTCTCACCCCTCTTAGGAACATGCCGCCGCAGCCGGCCGGTGGAGGTGATGACATGGCGCACGCCGACCTCGTGGAGCGTTTCCAAGAGCCAGCGCAAAGGTTCGAACCAGCGCTCGCCGTAGACGGCGCGGTAGAGATGGATGAAGATCGGGTCGATGCGGACGACGGTCCGGACGCCTGCACGGACGAACGCTTCCACCGACTGGATACGGGTGGAGAACGAGGCGGCGCGCGGCGAGAGGCGCGAGAGGATCTCGGGCGGTCCTTCGATGGTCTCGGCGAGGAGGACCGGCGCGCTACGGAACGAATCGGTCTCGAGGAGGAATCGCGGATCGCCCTTCGTGATAAGCATGAAGGTGACACCGTATGCGATGAGGAGTTCGACGAGCCGGCTCAGTTCAGCCCGAAGTGGCGGGACCGGTTGGCAGGGGTCGGTGATGTTCGAGATCGAGATCGGTGGGCAGATCCTCAGCTGCTTCAGGTCGCGCCGCACCAGCGCAGGGAGGTTGTTATAGATGTGAAGTACACCGTTGGTCGCTCGTGCAAAGATCGCATCGCGCGCGTAACAATAGACGCAGTTATGGATACAGTGGTCCGTGCCGGGCGGGGTGAGGTTGATGATCCAACGGTGTGGGCACTTGCGCGTTGGTGAGGCGTACGGGAAATCGTGGAGCGTGGAGCCGCGTTTGGGGATCAAACGATAGCGTCGAGGCGGATGTTCTCCCTGGAGATCGTCTATTCTCACTGAGCGCTCATTGGTATCGAGGAAGCGATCCAGTGTGCTCTGGCCGTGCGTGGGTCGGCGCTTCGCTCGATCGGGAGGGGTGGATTCAGTCATGGCGTTCAGTTCCCCGCAACAGCGACATATTGCATTGCATCTTGATCTTGATTTTGATCTCGATCCTGATCCTGATCCTGATCGTGGTCGTGGATATAGTGTCTATGTCATTTCGTCGTCGTCACAGCCAGCGAGCGCCCCAAACTATATAATCAGCGATTTCATACCCCGTTTATACAACATCAGGTTCATAAATCTGATCGGGGTGGAGTGGTCGAACGATGGAGAATACTATCGATACACTACTGATGGTTTTGGAGAATCCGATCCGACGACAGATCCTAGCCAAGATCGCCACGGAAAAACACTATCCGCTCCAGCTCTCGAAAGAATTGAATGTCTCCCAACAGGCGATCATGAAACATATGAAGGTTCTGGAAAAGCACGAGCTGGTCGTTTGCGAGCAGACGCCCAGCGATATCGGCGGTCCGCCACGGAAATGCTATGTCCCGACCCAGAACTTCTCGATCCGTATCGATTGTGGTCCGCATACCTTCTTCATCGGCCTGAACGATCTCAACGGGAAGAAACACGAGACGATCGACCAGTATCATACCATCGAGGAACGGTTCCGGACGATCCTCGATACTGTGGCATCTGAGACGAAGCGCCTCGTCCGCCTCTCACGGCTCCTAAAAACTATCGAGCGGGAGCTGGAGGCCATCGAGAAGGAGCGGAACGACCTCGTCGCACTCCGGGAGCAGGTCCGGAGCGATGCGAACCGGCTCGTCAATAACCTCTGTGAGGAGTACGACCAGCGGAAGATCGTTCATTTCATCCTCGATAATAACGGCTGCTCCAAGCATTATATCTCCGAGAAGCTCGATATCCGAATAAAGATGCTCGAAGATATCCTCGAGGAACTGGCTAAGCAAGATATCTGTTTGAGTATGGGGCCGTATCAAGCGTCGGAGCAATAACAGCACATCGTTCCGATCATACGCAGTGCCGCGTGCGAAAGCAGGGTTGGCCGTTCGAATTTTCAATAGACCTCTCACTTCGTCGAGAACGATGAAGGGGCCATTCTTCGACTGGGTAGCCAGTGAGGGCCACCTAATGCTTCAAAAGTACTACTGGGTCAATTATTTATAGAAGTGAAACTCATTTTGCAGTTGGAGGTCATTATTGATGGTCAAGCATCCTCCAGATGGATCTGATCCGGATACGGACGATAGCGATACATCCGACCGTAAGAGGACGGATGACGGAGACGAGAACATCGAGGATCTATTATCACGCATAACCGACATGGAACGATTCGGCGACGCCGGCGCCGGTTCCGATGAACCGGACGAGGCGGAAGAGGAGCCGCTCGAGCCGCCGAAAGTCGAACTCTATGTCGACGACAAGGAGACGCCGACGATCGACTTACCGAAAGGGTTCAATATCGACAACGAGATGATCGAGGATATTATCCGGCAATTATTGAAGAACTTCCCCATCGACGAGATCGCGAAGGGGATGGGCTCGAAACCGAAGATCATGGGGTTCCAGATGCGGATCGATCGTGACGGCGACAAGCATATCGAGCGTCTCCCCGACAATTTCGCCTTCGACGATGTCAAGAAAATGTTCGAAAAGCAGCGCGGGGCGAAGCCGCGACGGACGGTCACCGTGAAAGCGGACCGTTCCGCGGTGAGCGAGCCGGAAGCGGAGCTGATCGAGGAACCGGACGCCTATTACATCACCATCGACCTCCCCGGTGTGGAGCGCGAGGAAATGAAACTCTCGGTGAGCGACACACGGGCGCGCCTCTTTGCTACCGCGCACGGTCGCACCTATAAAAAGAAATTCGAACTGGATTCGGAGATCGACCGGTCGAAGGTGAAAGCGCGGCTCAAGAACGGGATACTGGATGTTTATCTGCCGAAGAAAGAGGCGGATATCGATATGGGGTCCGAGGTCGCCATCGAATAATAAAATAAAATGCCACTTCACCCCCATCCCTGTTCTATTCATCGACTATGTTAATGTTAACCGAACGGAACTTCCGAGTTCGTCGGGCTCGACCGCGGCTAAAGTAGCGAGTAGTAAACTCTTTTTTCTACGGATCAGTCCCCGATATGGTGAGCATCGCCCGTCGAGCGATGGATAGATATAGATATGGATATGGATGAGAGAAAACGGGTCGGGCTCTCGAAATTCATGGCGCTGGTGCTGCGGCACCGGCCGCAGCAGTTCGGCATCGCGCTCGAAGAGGGTGGCTGGGCGCCACTCGATGCATTGGTCGGTGCGGTGAAGCGCTCTTATCGCGACGATATCACCGCTGACGATATCGTCGGCGTGGTCGAACGGCCGCCCGGGCCGCGTCCAAAGCGCCGGTTCGAGCGGGACGGGACCGCGACCAAGATCCGTGCGCGGTACGGTCACAGTACGGGCGTGAGGACGCAACCGGCGTATGAGCCGATCGAGCCGCCGGCGCTCCTCTATCACGGTACGACGCATCGCGCCTGGCGGGCGATACGGGACGAGGGGTTGCAGCCGATGGGGCGGCAGTATGTCCATCTCTCGCGCTCGGTCGAAGATGCCAATTGCGTGGGTCGCCGGCGCGACCCGGACCCTTTTGTCATCGCGGTGGATACCGCGTGCGCCATCGAGCACGGTGTCGCGTTCTTCGCACCGGGCGAGGCGGTGGTGCTCGCTACCGCCATCTTGCCGGAATGCCTCCATGTTTGAGGAGGGCGAGGGAATGGCGCTCATCGTTCTCCGGCGCACTGGTGTTCGGCTTCACCCACGCCTCGACGGTGATCTGGTCGGTGATATCCAAACTCGATTCGTTCCCGCCGTTCCCAGACCAGACCGCGTTCCCGTTCCTGCGTACCAATAAGATATGGTTCGGGATGGCGTCGTCGTAGACCATGCCGGAGTAGGGGTGCCATCCATTGGAAGACGGGGGGATGGTGGGAGAATATGCTGGAACCTCAAATGGACACGAATGATCATAATTAGGGCCTCGGGGTGCGAGGGCGGCCCTATACTCCATACCCGATCTCCTTCTTCTAAGTGGGTATGGCGATAGTGGAAGATGCACAAAAGTTAGATAATCGCAGCGGCCGATCATTCCAATGAGGTCGTGTCATGGTCGAGCCTCCTTGTTCGACCCGCCATAATTTCCGGAATGGATTGCGTCAGAATTTCCGGAACTCGCAAGCCCTTAAGACAGGGGGTTGTGGCTCGATTGTGGCCCCCACGCATCGGACCCACCGCAAAAGCAATCCGGGACGCAATACGGTTGCCAGAGGGTGGAAGATAGGACATCGCTGCCTCCCCATTTCGCGTTTTCGCGGTTCGATCTCTCGGAGGGGGAGGGATTCCGGTAAGGACGAGACGCACTCGATTGCCTACGCTGGTCGATCGATAAGCGGCTGCAACGGCAATCATCTATCGAGGTCTATTCTACGCAAGAGCTGTACGCACAACTCGTTTGATCGGCCACTGTTGCAATACATATGCGTAGCCTCGTCTGGGAGATATTGTGCCGAGACGAGCTTGTGTCTACTCTAAGCCCCCTCGCTTCATCATACACCGAGTAGTCCATGTTATTCTATAATTCGAGGCGACGAATAGATTCTGCGGCATCGTCTCAGCCCCTATCTGCGCGGGACGACCTCGCGCCGACGATCGCGCGGTTCGCACGCTTGAGGAACGATTTGAACGCCCCCTCCAGATCGTTCTCTTCGGCTGCCAGTATTTTATTGTATATCGGCCCGGACAATAGAAACTCGATATAGCGCCGCTGGAACTGGCATCCTTCGAGCCGCGCGTCGAACCGCTCCGGTGGCACCCCCAAATAGATCTTATCCGCGGATGGCGCGTTGTACGCGCGCGGATGCGCGAAGTTCACCGCCGGCGCGGCGGTTCGCAGTAGCCACGCATACGCCGCCGCGGTGTGGTCCCCTTCCGCGAGCCGTGTCGCATGGAGGTTCGGCCAGAGCTCGTACGAATTCTCGATGACGAGCGTGGGTTGGCCGTGTGCGGCGAACCAGAGATGCTGGTAGACGAGATCGCGATAGAGCCTCTTAAAGAGCGGCGAGAAGCCCCAGGCACCGTACCGTCGCTCGATCTCATCGAGCGGGAATCGTGCCTCGAGCGCGTCGAACCGCTCGCTCCATCTCCGATCTCCGATCTCGCATTTTGCAAAGACCGGCAAATCGACCAACTGGATCGCGAACCGGTAGAGCCGTTGGTAGCGACGGGTGAGCGTTTCGATCGCATGTTGGATCGCCTCGCGCGTGATATGCCCCGTTTCGACCAGTGGCGCAAAGCTGTGCTCGGCGTACTCGCGATAGTAGCTCCATTGCGGCACCCAGACGAAGAGTTGTATCGGATGCCTCCTCGCCATCGCCTTTGCGATGGAGAGGACGCCGAGAAGCGAGACGAGGTCGCCCAGGATCGGCCGTGGCGGCCAAAGGAGACGGTCGCGATCGCGATCG
>CAZSUE010000318.1:0-6071 GCA_964609045.1 uncultured archaeon
CGAAGTACTGGGTTCTAACCGTGATCTTCTGTCCTGACAAGCATTTGAAAGTGAACTTTCACCTTTATAGTGGGATTTTTGCACGAGTTGGTCAAAACCCACCTCAAGTCTATGCTGGGGTAAACATAACGATCCCATCCAGTGAAACGGGATCCGTCACATATTATTATCGTCGCGTGCCTTCGTACAACCGCCAGGCCGCTACACAACAGAGAAGAAGTTCTACGATGCTGTAGAATGCTCTTTGACCTATTGGAGGTCTACCCGATCCCTGTAATGGTCTTCATTGATGGTTCTGAGAAGATCGCTGGTTCTTGATCGTGGATGGTTTAGAATTTGACATTCTAACCATTCATAATCGTCTAATGTCATGGAGATTGATCGTTGACCAAGATTACGAAGTGCTGTGAATCTGCTGTTCTCGCTTTTCCATTTCTTTCTATTGCGCCTTAAGGTTTGCACCTTAATACTAAGTTCTTCAGCGATCCGTTTCAAATCCTCGCCGTAATAGCCACCATATTCAGCTTGACAGGCGTTCAATCCGTTGAAATAGGTTGTTGAAGAGAGTCTCTTGTGCCTGGAATGGGTTTCTTAGGTATGAAATGTCCGACTCATGCAATTTTCCCACTACAAAGGTTACAATGCGGAGCACTGGCATGGTTTCTTCATAGCAATCGTCCATGCTCGGGCCGGACCCTGCGAGGAGGCCCAAAGAGATAGCCATTGGGATAGGGGCGCCCCCGAGGGACGGCGCGATTTTCCGTGAGTGGTCGGACCCGCCGCCGGGAGACGGGAGTTGGTATTTTATTTTGCGATCGGTTGGAAGATCCCAATATATTTTCAAAAGAACTTAAAAAAGTGGAGATGTGCGAACTTTTAGCTTTAACGCGCCGTCGTGTACGAAACGCGCGGTTGCATGTCCCGGGATCCACATTCTTCTTTTCTACTTTCCAGGAAAAACTTCTGAAACATGAGGAAAAACGGTGGTGATCCGCCATTTTTGTGGGAAAAATCGTCATCCGCCGATTTGGGAAGTTCGGTTTTTTGCACTTTCCAACGAGGATCGGAGGCCGATATTGTACTTTGAGGGAAGTTTTTCTCCTTTTTTCGAGAAATAATTGAAGAACATTCCGGCTTCTCTGCTGGTTATAGGCCGGTTTCGTGGGAATTCTCAGATTATTTTGGAGAATCTAAACGACACACGAATCGTCATGAGTGACTATTCATTCCCCCATACATTTGATATTTTTCTAAAAAATCCGAATCGCGCGGGAACTCGACCCCAGACTCATCGAGCCGCTCCCGATCGCCAGTATCCAGATAAGTCATAAGATCGCGAACGAGCGGCGCGAGACCGTAGATTCGCGCGAGCGTTGTGAACCGGTCCATATCTAATTCACTCCGGAACCGGCTGGCATAGACCAGCGCCTGGATGAGCTGCTGAGTACCGAGCCCGGCGTTTCACGACACCGTACCGGATCGCGGTCGCAAGCGTGGTCCTGATACTGCTGGACGAAAGACCGGTCTTCAATACCAGCTCGCGAGTGCGAAACGGGTGCGAAGCGGGTGCGCGGCAGCATGGAGCGAGACGTAGACGGTCAGCTTCGAGTCGGCGAGCCAGACCGTGAGGTCTGGGTGCTCGGCCGGGAGCGGCTTCAGATGCGCGATGAAGAGATGAAGATGATCGCAAAACGAGATGCGAGAGGTCATCCCCTCCCGCTTCTTGTGCAGGATGCCTTTTTCGTACCAACCCGTTGACGACGACGGAGGTGCGGGTATGGCTCCGACCGATCGCGATCGCGAGGCGCTTGTTCGTCGAATGTCCGGCGAGGGCGGCGCGTAAGAGCGCGAGTTCGGTGGCGTTGAGGTTGTGCATTGGTGCTCGTAGAGCGGAAAAAGGTTCGAGGGTTTTCTGTTCTAGTGGCGAAAGAACGACCGCACATTCGATCACTGAGATAGAACCAATTGGAAAACACAATGGCATTCAGGTCAGGACCAATAAGATGAAGAAAGATGACTGAGCCTGGATCAACGGGTTATTTACAAAACTACACCTTTTTATTTCACACCATGTGAGAGCTTGAGATCTAACACACTGTGCCCACCACAGTTAGGTCAACGCGCGTCCTCGCCGCGTATCTGGCGCTTTGAGCGTTCCCTATACGGATGGCCGCATGGATCACCCACATGATCCAGATTGCTCAGACTGGACCTAAAATTGCTATCGTGGCCATAGATCCCAAGGGATCGGGTACTGGATCGGCGCCGTTCTCGTAAGGTCTATAGAAGGCCCTCTACAAAGGTATGATCCATGCCAAAGTCACAAGAGCGCGTATCGATGTCAGTATTCTTGCCGATCGGGCTGGCGAGAAAGATCGATCACCGCGTTGATGAACGGAGATTTGGCTCGCGATCCGAAGCCTTACGCTACGGTGCCCGGACTGAGTCCTCGCTCTCGCCAAAGACTCAGATTGGTTAACGGCGTGTGCGGAAAAACGAATTCAAAACCTAAGCGACCGTTGTACATCGGCGACCGCTCCCGGCTCGAGAGACTGGAAAACAAAAAACTATATGTGGATATACATGCATACACAGATTACAGGTATTGACAGTATGGCAACGAAAACGATCACGATCACAGAGGAAGCCTATTCGCGCCTGAAAGCGCTCAAGAGTGATGGTGAGAGTTTTACCGATGTCATTAATCGGTTGACATGCAAGCGCTCGTTACTCGATTTTGCCGGCATTCTGACGAATGATGGCGCAGATGAACTGGAAGCGGCGATCCGAAAAAGTCGGAACCGCTCCCGCAAACGTATGGCCCGGATCGCAAACGAGATGGGGCAATGACACTATTGGAGACGACATTCCTGATCGATCTTCTTCGGGGTCTTCCCGAAGCGATCACGAAATCGGAAGCGTTGGAAACGACGCTGGAATCCAAAACGATCGCGACACCGAGTATCTTAGAGATCTGGTTTGGAGCGGTGAATAGCAATCGATCGGAACATGAGAAGAAAAAGGTCTCTGAACTCATTTCAATGTTAGCACCATTACCGCTGGATGTTCAGAGTGCAATGGCAGCGGGCGAGATCTATGGTGAGCTTATCAAGAGTGGGGAAAGGATCGATCCGGAGGATTGCATGATCGCTGCCATCGCGAGAACGCATAATGAGACGATCCTTACACGGAACACGAAACATTATCGTAATATCAAAGGGATTCGGATCGAGACCTATTGAAATGAGCGCGATCATGCCATACAAGAGTGCGTTAGGGGGGCCGCTCTCATGGCCATTGAGGAGTTGGGCCAAGATAGTTCGTGCGTCTCACGTACATTTCTCATCGAACCGCTCCCGATCGCCACTATCCAGATAAGTCATAAGATCGCGAACGAGCGGCGCGAGACCGTAGATTCGCGCGAGCGTTGTGAACCGGGCCTCGCGCGCAAACGGAACCGATCTTGGCAAGTAATGGTAGAAGCGGCTCGTCGTTCGAAACTCGATCCCGTCGGCGCGAAATGCGGTACTGGCCGTCGGTTCGATGCATGCACCGGCACCGAGATTCGCGTCCGAGGCGGGAGCCCACTCCGTATCGGTCGCGTCGTGTGGGGTGAGACATGATTCATCACACAGGTATTTTACCAATCATCCAAGTCTGAGTAATCATCCGGATCGATATCGATATCGATATCGGTATCTTCATCCACATCGAGATCAGTGTCCCAATCGTCACTCGCTCCCCAGAAATCTTCATCATCTCCATCCAAATTCCACTCTTCGTCTGGGTCCTCCTCATCGCCGATCTGCCCGTCTTCATCTTCATTCTCTTCAGCAGCCAGCGACCCGTACTCATGCTCTCTACCAGTTTCATCTTCTTCTTGAAGAGATGGGGTTAATGGTTCCATTCCATCTTCGGAAAGCTCATGAGAAGACTCTCCCTCGAACAGTGGACTTTCAGGCGATTGGTTTTCAATTGAGGATATAAGGGCTGATCGAGAAAGTGCGGCGCAATAATCGGGTCTATCTGGATGTCGGTCTGTTCTCATCTGAGTTTTGATCCTCGCCCCATCTATCCACTTCGCTCTGATCTTCACCCACTCTTGAGGCAGCCCCGCCGTACTCGATATGGAACCGGCGCCGGAACCGCACCATCACCCAAAGGACCGGCGGGCCGAACATGACGGCGAAGAGAATATTGCCGATAGCGTGCATCAGATCGAACGGGAGCCCGATGGTGATGAAAAGGAGATAGGTGCGGATCGAGAACGGTGTGTACATGAAGAGCGAGAAGGTCGTGATCCAGCCGAAGAGGAACCCCCAGACGAACCCGATTGTTGCGAGGAGAGTGAAGAAAAGCGTATGCCGGAGAGACCGTCCGCGACGAGATGCTCCACTTTGCGCCATCGGCCCGGACTTCGTACCGTTTGACGCTGCGGCCGCACCCACATCTGTCGGCAACAGCGCATGATGCACCACGAGCCCGTTGCTCAGCGGGTCGCCCGCGATGCGAAGGAGCACCCCCGAGACACCGACCAGCCCCCATGCGAACATCTGCCATGGGGTCCAGGGGCCGTGCCCGAGGAAGAAGTTCGACGCCAGCGGCGTCACCGCACCCACGAGGAACCCGAGCCGCGGCCCGTACACATAGCCAGTGAGCAGTATGAGGAAGGTACATGGCTGGATACTGGGGAGCGCCGCGAACGGGATGCGCAGCGCGGCGGAGAACGCGGCGAGGGCGCCCACTACGGCGATGTCGGCAACTGAGAGCGAGCGCTGCTCGAGGGCGACGAATACCGCGCCGAGGAGGAGCGCCACCAGTGTGAGCGAGAGCGCGAAGAAATGGTCGTAGACCCACCGCGTCATGGGGAGGTCGGTGTGAAAGACCATGAGATAGATCAGTGCGGCCCAGAGGAGAACGACGGGGATAAACAGCCACCGTGCCAGTGTCCGAAGGACCACCAAGCGACGCCTACCGTCTCGACTCCCGATCACGCGCTCGGCCTCCGCTTTCTCCGCTGTGGGTGAAGCCCCTTTCGCGTGTGGGTCCCGTGCTCGACTGCATCGATGAGGTCCTCGACGGTGAGGATCGAGGGCGGTCGACGATACCCGTCCCTCTCGAGTGTGTCGAAGATAGCCACCAGTTCCGGCCGGTACCGACGGGCGCGGGCGAAGACCGTGGCGGGCGGACCACGGTGGAGGATGCGCCCGCGGTCGAGCAGCCAGAGTTCCGACGCGAAGTGTGCGGCGAACTCGACATCGTGTGTGGCCACGATGAGCGAATGCCCGCGTGCAACGAGCGCAGAAAAGAGGTTACCGAGCGCGCGCTTCGTCGCGATATCGACGCCACGCGTCGGCTCGTCCAGGAGCACCAGCGGCGGGCGCGGTCCGAGCACCGACGCGAGCGCGACGCGCTGTCGCTCGCCGCAACTGAGGTCGCGGGGGTACGCCGCCGCCAGCGGCGCGATGCCCATCGATCGGAGGAGCTCGTCCACCCGCGCCTCCGTCTCCTTGCGCGTGTAGCCATGATTGCGTAACGCGAACGCGACCTCGTCGCGGACCGTACGCGAAAAAAGGTAATCGTTCGGGTTCTGCGCGAGGTAGGCGCAGTGACGCGCAAGTTCGGCGGTGGAGTGCGTCGCCGTTTTCTTGCCGGCGACGACGATGCGCCCGCGCTGTGGTCGAAGCAGCCCGATAAAGAGCTTCAGTAATGTACTCTTCCCGCTCCCGTTGGGCCCCATGAGCATCACTAACGCACCGCGCGAGACCGTTGCGGAAAGGTCGGCCAAAAGCACATGGTCCGCTCGGTCCCCTCGGTCCCCTCCATCGCCACCCTCCTTCACATACGCCTCTTGCGGCTCCTCCTCACCGCGCCAGTCATGATCGAACCAGACATGGTCGAGGGTGGCCACTGGCGGACCGCGCTTCGCTGAGCGTTCTCGCGTTTGCTTTGGGTTGTGGTTAGCGCGAGGTGTCTCTGCATGTCGGGCATCGCGAAGCGAGGGGGGTGTGAGCGTGGCTTTGATGAAGCGACGCGCTTCGGTGCGGTCCAGCGGTGGGGTCGGGAACTCT
>CAZSUE010000319.1:0-6067 GCA_964609045.1 uncultured archaeon
TATATGTTTTCGCCAAAAAATGTATTAGCTAGGTGCTCTGCCTGGAATGAGCCACATAATCGTTTAATAGAAGCTTGCCAAAATTAGCTCAGCGCCTTCCTGTGATCTGGCGTGAATATAGGAGATGAAAACCCCCTCGTTCGCCAACTCTGCGTCGCTTCGCTCCTTGCCACATTGCACTCTCACTTCGTTCGGGTCGTCAAACAAGCGGACATACGGCTCCAGACCCGGTGGGTCTTTCGCCCAAATTCGAGCTTTGCTCGAACTTCGCATGTCAGCTGGTCGATATGAGTTCAGTCCAATGCTCGATCGAAATGGGACTGGATCGTGCGAGCCAGTTCTATTCGAATTGATTCGATCCGGTTTAATTTGATCTGATCTGATCTGATCTGATCTGATCTTATCCGATCCATTGCCACCGCGAAGTCATTCATTCACGACAGAGGAGATACGCATGTACGAGATCTATGCTGATACCGGCAAGAACCGGTTGTACCTCACCCTTGAGGGTGTGTTCGAAGAGGACGAGGCGAAGGCCGCAGCCAATGAATGTATGCGCGAGATCGATAAGCTCGAAGCTGGGTTCACCATATTGAATGATATTTTCAGCTTTCGACCGACGAACAAAGAGGCGACCAAGAATATCGTGGCGGCGCAGCACTATGCCAGTGAGAAGGGCGCGAAGCGCGGGGTGCGCGTGGTCGGGTCTGGACTGGGCAAGATGCAGTTCAAACTGACTGAAAAGCAAGCGCATGTCGACTACACCATGGCGGATGTGGGGTCATGGGAAAAAAGTGAGGAGATATCGGATAATTGGACGGAGGAGGATTGGGAAAAGAATTATTGATGTCACCATATGGATCGCTCGAGCTGGCGCGCGATCAGGTGCGCTTTCGGGTGCGGTGTGCTCGCGTCGATGGTCTGGCACTCGGCACCGAGTTCTTCGAACCCGCTCTTGAACTCGAGATAGGCTTCGGACGGGTCGTCGGCCGTGCACGGCGACTCGAACTCGGTCTGTACCTTCACCAGCTTATCGGTTGCCTGGTCGCGGATATCGTTCATCTTGAACGCTGCGTTTTGTGGGTTGATCCAGACGAAATCGTTGCCCGGGACGCCGCGGCGGAACTTGAACGCCTGTGAATACTCGCACTTTTAACACCGGCTCTTGGCCGGCCGGTGCTGCGGGCTCTGCAGCTCGCACCGCGGCGCTTCACGGATATTGGCGAACTGGGCCTTCCCGTCGTAGTACTGCTGAGGCGTCATCGTTACGCGGATATTCATCCATGGCCACTTCCGTTGCTGAGTCCAGACGGTAATTGCGCTGTTGGGTTAATGGAATTTTTTATCGGCCCCGCATGGTCGGGTGGAATGCGTCTCGTTGTCATCTCCCCAAGAGCGGGGGCATGGATCGGCCAGAAGCCAAACGAAGAATACATTACGGTGAACGAACTTGCATGGGTCCAGGTGATTATTCATGGGATTGTTCGGACGGATGACGGCACGTGCGATGATGGATGACCGGCTGGTTGAAGAGGTGTACAAGATCATCGGTGAAGAGGGGTTGAAGCCGATCGGGATGACGAAGCACGGAAAAGTACGAGAGAAATGGGAACTTCGCTTCGAGGCGCCGGATGGGACATTACGGGTCAAGATCAAGGATAAAGAGGATGGGACCGGGTTCCTCGTGCTCAAGACCGCGCTGCTCGGAGCCAAGAAACGGAAGGGCACGCTCATCGAACTCTGGCCCCGCACTTTCATCAAGCGCAAGGGTAAGAAGCTGAAACTCATCGAGCGCGACCAGCTCGTCAGTGAGATCAAGCAACTCCTTCAAATGACCCGCGTCATGATCGAACAGAACACGTGAGCCCGAGTCGCTCAATGTCAACCTCGACTGCACGGCCGTCCGCGTTTTCAGTTCCATTCCACCACCATTATTTCAAATTCATGGAAAAGTAGAAGTGTAACGTGTAAAATCACAGCTGTACGATCGATCTTGCTCAGGCCAGTGGATCGGTCCATTGATCGATCACTGCAGGTGAGAAGGGAAGCCATTTTAGATGGCCATCCGCCAATGGATCTGGCTGGCTCGGGGAGGGTGGGTCGTACCGTATTCATATTCATTCGAGATGAGATCCGAGGTATCATTATGCGCGTTCGAGTTGTTTGGTTCAGTATTGCCCTTTGCTTTTGTTTGCTTGCTCCAACTGTCATCGTCGGTCTGGCATCAGCTAGTACGCCAGCTACGGATCAGCATGCTGCTGCTGCATATGCCGTGGACCCACAGACGCGGTATCTGAACGCAACCGCGCCGGGGCTGGTTGCGGTGTGGTCGTTCGACGAGCGGTTCGGGCCGGTGGCGAACGATACCGTCGCCGACCATGATGTGACGGTCCACGGGGCTGAGTGGGTCGCCGGTGTGAACGGGACCGCGCTCGGGTTCGACGGCGTCGACGACCACGCTGCTATGGCGGAACCGCCGTCGGCCGATCTCAACCTCGCTGCCGGGACCATCGAGGCTTGGGTGCGGACCGAGGATTCTTCCGGCGTGCTTGGCGGCATTTTGATGCAGCAATATGCGTACGGGCTGTTCATCTCAAGCAATAATCTCGCGACCTATGATTGGCAGACCGATACCCTCTACGAGAGCCAGTCTGCGATCAATGACGGCGCCTGGCACCATGTCGCGATGAGCTTCGAAAGCGGTGTGTTGGACAATACGACGCTCTATGTCGATGGCGCACCGGTGCATTCTGCCACGATCACGGTCAAGCAACACACCGAAGGGCTCGTGATCGGCGCGGGCGACAACCCGCCGACATTGCCGCAATATTTCAACGGCGACATCGACGAGTGCGCGGTCTGGTCGGTGAAACTGGACGACCAGCAGATCATGGACCATTACGCAGCGTACGCGAACCAGGACCGTGTTCCGGAGTGCGTGCGGAGCCTGACCGCGGCCCCCGATGACGGTGTCGTCGCGCTGAACTGGAGCGCGCCCGTCTATGACGGTGGCGCATCGGTAACCGACTACCGGATCTACCGGTCCGCAACAGAGGGGCACCCGAGCTTCCTCCTTCAGATCAATGGCACCAGGACCGAGCATCTCGATGCGAACGTTGTGAATGGTGAGACCTATTATTACCGCGTGAGCGCGGTCAATAGCGCCGGTGAGGGTGTGCTCTCCGCGCCGGTCGCCGCGACTCCGGAGGCGCCAGAGGCGCCGCCGGCACGCATGGCGCACTGGCGCTTCGACGAGGGCGTGGGCGATACCGCTGCCGACGCGGCCGGCGACCACGATGCGACGCTCGTCAATACGATCTGGGCCGACGGTATCAACGGCACGGCGGTGCAGTTCAACGGCGACGGGCGCGTGGAAACGGGTTTCAACACCAACGACCTCCCCGCGGCGGTGACGTTCACCTTCTGGCTCATGCCCGAAAGTGCGGGGCGCACCACGGTCATGAGCGGATACCGTCGTGGGTACGATAACCGCTGGGACCTCGATTACGATACCCCGGACGGCGCGCTCACGCTCCGCTGGTACGAGTACGCCAGCGCGAGAGCGATCGTGTGCGATCGTCAGCTCCCGGTCGGGCGCTGGACCTTTGTCGCGATCACCTTCGACTATCCCGCCCGCGCGCTCGCGATCTACCTCGATGGTGAAGCCTCGGCGAGCGGAACGATCGGCCATCCGCTCGGGGCGAGTGTGGACCTCGCGTTCGGTGATCGGTACGACACCAGTAGCGGGTCGTTCCCGTTCACGGGCCGGCTCGACGAGGTTGCGATCTGGGACGGCGTCCTCACCGACGACGAGATCGTAGACGAGTTCGCGTCCTACCCGCCGCCGGTCTACGATCTCGTCGCGCACTGGCCCTTCGACGAAGGGGATGGCAACGAGGCGGGCGACACGGTCGGGCACAACCCGGGGAGCATTATCGGTGCGACCTGGACAAGTGGCGCTGAAGCGGCGGTGAACGGGTCATCGCTCGCGTTCGACGGCGTCGACGATCATGTCGCGGTCGATACGAGCAACGGGATGTTCGACAGGGAGGCATTCACCGTGGAGGGGTGGTTCAAGCTCAGCAATGTCGACCATCGCTGGATCCTCGCCGCGCGCTGGGGTTCGCCCGAGTTTGTGTTCCTCCTCGGGTCGAAATATGGTGACAACGCCGGCATCGCCATGCGGATCAATACCGCGCAGGGCGAGGTGGGGCTCGATGTCGACGGACCGCTCGTCACCGCGGGTGAGTGGTACCATATTGCAGGGGTGTTCGACGGCGCGTCGACGATGAGGATCTATTTGAACGGTGAGTTGAAGGGCGAACGGACCGATATTACCGGATTGCTCGTGATGGCGCCGACCGACCTCTCCATCGGCCGCAACGAGGAGAACGGCCAGTACCTCAACGGAATGATCGACGAGGTCGCCTACTGGTCCGTCCCGCTGAACGATACCGCGGTGCGCGAACGCTACCGCCGTTTCATCACCCCCGACCTCTCGCCGCCCACATCCGGTATCCCCGGGCTGGCGATCGGCGAGTGGACCTACGACGCGACGATTGAAGTACCATGGAGCGCGAGCGACGATATCGAACTGGCCAGTGTCGCACTGATGTACGATTATTCCTCGGACGGCACGAATTGGGAGGGCTGGCGCGTCGCCGCGGTCGAAACGCTCAACGGTACCACCGGCAGTGGCACATTCGACTTCACCTCTCCGCGTTCAGGGTATTATCGGTTACGAACGAACGCCACCGACGCCTACGGGAACGCCGAGACCGCGCTCGCGGATCTCGAAACATTCCAGTATATTATCGAGACCGAAGAGAAGATCGCGCAGTGGCACTTCGACGAAGGCTCGGGCAGTCATACGGTGGATGCCATGGGTGGACATAACGGCACCGTCCACGGCGCGCAATGGGTCATGGGCGTCGGCGGGAGCGCGCTTGCGTTCGATGGCGGCGACGATCATGTCGAAGTGGCGCAGTCCGACGCATTCGACATCGACGACTCGTTTACGATCGAGGCCTGGGTGAACCCCGCGACATTGGACCACCCCGGTTCCATCGCATGGAAACGCGATTCGTTCGGTCTTGCGTTCGATAACACCGAGACCGGCGGGCGGGCGAACAAGTTCGGGTTCCTCATCAACCAACAGGGGAGCTGGGTCGGTGTCGTCTCCTACGATGTACCGCAGATCGACCGCTGGTACCACGTCGTCGGGATCTGTGATCTCCAGCAGGGTATCGCGGTCATGTATGTCAATAACGGAGGGCAGCGCGTGGGCGATATCGATAACACGATCGACCCCTCACCGTACCCGCTCCAGATCGGGCACCAATATCACCCGAGCACACCGGATCAACACTTTCAAGGGATGATCGACGAGGTGACCGTTTGGAATAAGGCGCTGACGGAGGATGAAGTGGCGCAACGCTACGATCGGTTCGCCGATAGCGTCCCCGGCGCGCTCCATGGCACGGTGACGGACGAGGACGGGGTACCGTTGGCGGGTGCGACCGTCAGTATCGACCATAGCGCCTCGAGCGTCACCACCGACACCGACGGGAATTACGCATTCGCCGCACTTCGACCCGGCGTCTATAATATCACCGTCGAGCTGGCGGGCTATGAGACCTATAGCGTCCTCAACCTCGAGATCGATCCAAATGTCCCGTCGACACGGGATGTGACGCTCCTCGAGCTCGGTGTGGCCGGCGCGATCGCGGGGCGTGTCATCGACGAGGAGAGCAATCCGGTCGCGGGTGTCAGCGTGCGCGTGAACGGCACCAGCCGCAGCGCCACCACCGACACCGACGGGAACTACGCGTTCACCGGGCTCGCTGTCGATACCTACGACCTTACCTTCGAAAAGGACGGCTACGACACACGCTACAAGAGCAGCGTCGCGGTGAGTGCGGATTCGACCACGACGGTCGATGTGACCATGATGCGCCCGACGACGGGCTCGATCGCCGGGATGGTGAGATCGGCGGACGAAAACGCGCTCCAGGGCGTGACGGTGGAGCTCGACGAGGCCGATGCTGTGTTCACGACCACCGCCGAC
>CAZSUE010000320.1:0-6062 GCA_964609045.1 uncultured archaeon
TCAAATGAAGCAAATCGCGGCGGCGGCTTTTATCTGGCCTCTACAAATGACGCGGAGCTTCAGATAGCGAATTCGATATTTGGGTCGAACGCTGCCGACGAGGTGGGCGGTGCTGCTTATATCGACTCGTTTTCAACCACTTCCCTTCCCATCATCGTGAATAACAATTTTGTCGATAATACTCTATCAACCAGTTCCGCCACCATCGGCGGCATCTACAGCGCACAATCGGGCCTTCCTATCCGCAATTGCATCCTCTGGGGCAACGACGGCGACGAGTTCGGTCCATCGGGGAAAATCGATCTCTACCATTGCGATATCGACGATAGTGCATTTCCCTCCGACCCGACGAACCCAGACGCGAACGGCAACTTCCGTGCGACACCACAATTCATCGACCCTGCCGGCGCTGACGGAGTGCTAGGAACGGCGGATGACAATTATCATATTGCGATGACCTCGCCGTGTATCGACCGCGGCGACTCCACCGATGCACCGCTTGTGGACTTCGACAACGAGAGTCGCCCGCAGGGCGTCGCATACGATATCGGCGTGGACGAGGTGCCGCAGTCGTATATCACGGTGGAGACCGCTCCTCTTACCGAGGAAGTCGATCTATTGATCGACGGTGTGGTACAGGATGCACCGTACGAGGTCTGGTGGTTCATCGGTGACACGCACGAGATCGGTGTGAACCAGACGTACGATGCGCTCGATGCGGCAGGGAAGCGGTATTATTGGAGTCATTGGAATGATGATGAGGATCTCTTGCGGATCCACGAGATCACCGTCCCGGCGGTGGATGAGACCTATACGGCGCATTTCACCACGCAATACTTTATCGAGTTCAATTATACGGGCATCGCGGATGATGTGGCGCCGGTGTTGACGGTGGATGGGACGGACTACGACGGCGGCAATCATAGTGCGTGGTATAACGAGAGTTCGGCGGTGCAGTTCTCGTTCGAGAACCCGGTCTGGTTCAATCGGACGGAACCGGACGCGCAGCGGTACGGCTTTAATAACCATATCAACGACGACTCGCCGCTGCCTGTTACCATGGCGCAGGAACTGGTGGCGACCTATGTCAAGCAGCACCGCGCCGTAGTCACACTCAAGAATACTAGTCTAGAACATACTGTTACGGTGAACTATACGATGAACGGCACTGAGTACGATCTCGAGGGTCAGTACGAGGAATGGAGCGATTGGTGCGACGATGGCACCGCCGTCTTCTTTAGCGAGTTCGCCACCGGCGGGAGCGCGTACGAGCGCTGGAAGACGTATGAGGACTTCACGGAGGCGCCGTGGGCTGCGGTATACGACGGTTTTTCCGATACGGTCGATTACCAGCACCAGTATCTGCTGACGCGTGAGATCGTCGGGAACGGGAGTGTCACAAATAGTACCAACGGCGATAACTGGTGGTTCGAAGCGGAATCCACGCTGGAAATGACCGCCGCGGCGGATCTTGGGTGGGTGTTCTCGAACTGGACGGTGAACGAGGTGAAATATTACGTAAATCCGCTGAGCGTCACCTTCGACAGCTCCAAGAATGTGACGGCATACTTCAACGATATCCCGATGGTGGTGGATGTGGACTCCTCGACATTGGATGCTGCGTATGGTGCGGGGGAGGTGATCGTGATCGAGGTGACCTTTACCGAGCCGGTCTTTATTGAGGGGACACCAAACCTGACTCTCGATACTGGCGGCAGTGGTACAGCTGTCGATTATTCGAGCGGGTCCGGCACCTCGACGCTGACATTCAATTATGAAATTGCTGCGGGCGAGAATTCGCCGGATCTCGATTATATAAGCACCGATGCGCTCGCGCTCGGGTTGGATGGCTCGATCGAGGATGAGGTCGGGAACGATGCGGATCTGACGCTGCCGGCGCGGGATGCGGAGGGGTCGCTTGGGTGGAATAAGGATATCGTGGTGGATACGGAGGCGCCGGTGGTCGCTTCGAACGCGCTCGAGCCGGAGTTTGCCCAACCATCGGCCACTCTCAGTATCGAGGTCACCGCCACCGATAATCACCAAGTCGCGTCGGTTGTTGCCGATAGTACTGAACTGACGCAATCCGGTGATGATTGGACCGGCACGCTCACTGCTGCGGACACCGAGGGTGAATTCACTGTGACCGTCACGGTCACCGACGCGGCGGGGAATACCGCCGAAACCACGCTGGTCTATCGTGTGGACGGTACCGCGCCGAGCTCGTCGGTGGCTGCGCTGCCGGATTATATCACGGTTATTCCGTTCGATATCGGGTATGCGGCAGACGAAACCGTGAATGCGGGTACGAGCGGGTTGGACCGAGTGGAGCTCTGGTCGCGGTTGGCGGGCGGCAGCTGGGAGCTCGATCAGACTGTGGAGTACGACGGCGAAGCGAGCGTGACCGGGACTTTCACTATTACTAGTGCCGCAGACGGTGAGTACGAGTTCTACACCCTCGCGTACGATCGTGCAGGAAATGTAATAGCAAGCCCGCCGGTGCAAGAGACCGTTGTTGTGGATACGGTTGCGCCAGTGATCACGATCGATACGCCGAACGAGGTTACCTATACCTCGAGCCGGTCCATCGCGCATGACGGGAGCGCGTCGGATGCAACATCGGGTGTTAATGCTTCCACATACGAATACCAATTGGACAGCGATCCTACTGACGGGGTCAGTTGGGGTGCGTGGGTATCGATGGATGGGACCGATGAGACCGTTAGCGGTTGGGCGGAAACGGTCGATATGGTGCAAGACGGCAATATCAGTCTTAAAGTGCGTGTCGAAGATAGGGCGGGGTGGAACAATACGGCTATCGTTGCGTTCCTCATCGAGGTGAACGATGCTCCGACGATCGATTCGCTTTCCGTCACTGCTACCGATGAAGGTGATTCCACCACATTGACCGCCGACATCAACGATGTGGATGATAGCTCGGTGACGGTGGAGATCGACTGGGACGATGGGTCCGCCATCGAGACATTTTCGTACGATACCGGCTCCATCGATCCGTTTACTGCCACGCATCCGTACGCCGAGAACGGGACCTATACCATTGCGATCTCCGTCTCCGATAGTAGCCTCACTACTACCGACGCGATCGAACTGGTGGTCGCCGACCTCGTTCCCACCGCGTCGTTCAGTTGGTCCAGCGGGGCGCATTACGAAGGCGACGCGGTCGATTTCACCGACACCTCGACCTCTCCCGTTGACGCGATCGTGGCGTGGGAATGGGATCTTGCCGGTATCACGACCAAGAATACCCAGGACGCGAGATTTACTTTCCTCGATATGGGCGAGTATGCGGTGACGCTCACGGTCACCGACGCGGATAATAGCGTGGATTCCGTCACCCAGACCATCACGGTGGAGGATGTCCCGCCCGTTGCGAACTTCTCTTGGTCACCGGACCCCCAATATGAAGCGATGGAGGTACAGTTCTACGATCAATCGAGTTGGTTTGCGAACGGCGACTTCGAGCGTGATGTGCCGGGGACGAGCGACCATGCCATCGAGAACTGGACCTACGCCGACGCAACCAATTATCATTCCATTGACTTCGAATTCGAGCAGAACCTGACGATCAACGATTCCTATTATCTCAGCGGTGCCAATTCGGTGTATTCGTACCTCTATTTCAACGATCTTGAGGATGTCGACTCTAATCCCGAATATACGGCTCATACGCTAACGAGTTCCGAGCTGTCTGCAATCGGATGCGACTATATCACGGTCTGGCTGAGCGAGGTGTTCGAAGATTTCGTTTATGAGGAACAGGAGAGGTGGCGTTGGGATATCGATCTCCAGTTCTCGGATGATGATAGCACCGCTACCGTGGTTCTTGCATGGCGAAATTATTTTTATCATTACGCCGCACAACCTGGGAATTACGAGGAAGATAACTTCGACGAGACTGTCGTAGGGCCGGACGGGCATACCTGGAAGCGCTATACTGTTGCGATACCGTCTTCGATCGATCGATCGAGCTTCAATGTGAGCCTGTATCATAAACACGATACCTGGTCCACGGATGATACGGCGAGCTGGTTCTATTTCGATAATATCTCTTTCTCCGATAGTGATGGCAACGCGCTGGCCACGAGCTATCCCGACGAGATCGTCGCATGGGATTGGGATTTCGGCGACGGTGTTGGCACGAGCAGTGTGCAGCATCCGAGTTACACATACGCCGATGACGGATCCTATCCCGTCACATTGACAGTGACCGATGACGACGGTTCTCAGGCGTCGATCACGCGCACGGTCGTCATAGAGGATGTGGGACCCACGGCGGTGGTCGGCGGCGAAACGCCCGTCGATGAGGGGTCGGTGGGGAGTTATGATGCCAGCGGATCGGGGTCCGGGAACGAAGCGATCACCACCTATGCCTGGGATTGGGATTACGACGAGGCGAGCGGGTTTAGTGATAGCGGTGATCGGGGGATAACACAGACGCATACCTGGGACGATGACGGGGTCTATATCGTTGCAGTGAAGGTGACCGATGAGGACGGGCTCGAGGCGATTGGGACCTTCGAGGTCACCGTGGACGACCTCGCGCCCACCGCGGATTTCAGTTGGTCGCCGGATACGCAGATCGAGGGTGCGCGGGTGGATTTCGCCGATCTCTCCACCTCAACGGCGGACGAAATTATCGCGTGGGAATGGGACTTTGGAGCGCTTTGTACAAAAACCGAGCAGCATCCGTCCTATACATTCATGGACGATGGGACATACGTTGTGAATTTGACGGTGACGGACGACGATTCTTCAACCGCGAGCATAGAGAAGAGCGTGACGATCAGTGATGGGGAGCCGACTGCGCTGTTCAGTTGGTCGCCAGAACCGCAGGACGAGGGCGCTGCGGTGCAGTTCCAAGATGAGTCGCTCGTCGAGATACCGAATTATAATTTCGAACTGGATAACCCCGGCACGGCGTTCTCTGCTATTACGAACTGGATCCATGAGGATCGTACCTACTATTGGCCAGAGGATGTCCAAGATTATTCTTCGTATTTCGAGTTCCAACAGCAGCTGAGCGTCGACGATTCGTATTATTTCAGTGGCGCGAACTCAATCTATTCCTCTCTCTATTTCAACGATAAGGAGGATAATAGTCCAGACGCTGAATATACAGCTCATACCCTCACAAGCGAGGAGCTCAATTCGGGTGGATGTGAGTATGTCACAGTCTGGCTGAGCGAGGTCTATAGTGATACCGTGGGGGCTGACCGCTGGCAGTGGAAGGTTCAACTGCAGTTTTCGGACGGGGTGGATACCGAATCCGTGCTTCTTGCGCGCCAGATCAAGAATCCAACGGTGGAGAGTTACGATTATTACGACGAGAGCGTTGAGGGTCCGGATGGGCATACTTGGAAGCGATATACGGTTGAGATACCCACAACCATCGACCCATCCGATTGTGTGGTCTCGCTCTATCATTATCACGATACCTGGTCGACGGATAGTTCCTCTAGCTGGTTCTATATGGACGATATCTATTTCTCGGACGCGAACGGTGATCGGCCCGTGGAGCAAATGCCGGACGGGATCGTGAGTTGGGCCTGGGATTTCGACGGTGAGGGTACCTCCACCGCGCAGCACCCGAGCTTTGCCTTCCCCGATAACGGGACCTATACAGTCACGCTGACGGTCACCGATGATGACGGGAGCACGGGATCGGTCTCGCATGATGTGACGGTGGAGAATGTGGCGCCAGTGGCGAACGACGATGCGGTATCGACCGATGAGGATAATGCGATCACGATCTCGAATGCGGATATGGTCGGGAACGATGACGATGTCAGCGCCGACGCGCTTCTCGTGGTGGCTGTCGACGGTAGCAGTACGACCGGTATCGTGTCGCTCGATGAGGTGAGTGGCGATGTCACTTATGATCCGAACGGCGCGTTCGAAGGGCTCGCGGTTGGCGAGAGTGCAAGCGATAGCTTCGTCTACACGGTCAGTGACGGTGACGGTGGGACGGATACGGCGACGGTGACGGTGACGGTGGACGGGGTGAACGATGGGCCGTCTGTTGCAGAGATCGTTCGTGTCTT
>CAZSUE010000321.1:0-6053 GCA_964609045.1 uncultured archaeon
ATTGTTCGCCGTCGTCGTAGACATCCACGAGCGGCGTGGTGAAATCCATCGTCTCCGGTGTGGTCAGTGAGGGCCACATGGTGCGGAAATCGCTTAACATTCGATCCATCTCGTCGATGACATCGAACGGTCGATGAAAGGTCGGTAAAAGCGTCGGTTCGGTTAGGGTCGGTCTCCGTCGGCGTTCGCGGCGTC
Source organism: uncultured archaeon (assembly GCA_964609045.1). GTDB lineage: Archaea > Thermoplasmatota > Penumbrarchaeia > CAZSUE01 > CAZSUE01 > CAZSUE01. Next base: position 196 of record CAZSUE010000321.1, read on the forward strand.
GGATCGGTACTTTGCGTTCTGCCATTGTTTCTGCCTCTCTTTTTCATAGTTGGGGGCGCCCGACGCGGGTGTCAGAAAAGTCGGCCGTCGTCGGTCCCCGCGTTGTACAATATGCATTACCGTTCGCGGCTATTTAGTTGATTTTCAATTTCTATTGAAAAACGCACCGCATTCGCCTCATAATCTACTGCAAGAGCGGTGATATTGTGATACAATTTCTTTACGTACCGGCCGACACAACGGCCCGATATCGCTCATCGCGCGGCCACTTCACTCCTGCGTCGATGCATCGAGGACGCGTTGCAACCATTGCTCGCAGCGCGCGGGTCCAAGCCATTCGGTCGATCGTCATCATTAATGTCGTGGTCGGCCATTGCGTCGTGATAGGCCACCGCCAACCACACTGCGGCGCAAGCAGCAGGGGAAAAAAGCGTCGGGTCGGCACGGTCCTAAACGAGCGAGCCGCAGACCGGTGCCCGATGGCGGTGCTCATACTATATAGCCTTTGCCGGAAAATTGTATATGGGAGTGCAAATGGGCTATTTTTCGAGCAACTCCTCGAACGCCTCCTCGTCGAGGATCATCACCCCTTTTTCTCGTGCATTATCGAGCTTCTTGCCCGCCCGCGCGCCTGCCACCACATAATCGGTGTTCCCGCTGACGGAGGTGGTGGCGCGCCCGCCACGCAGTTCTACCGCCTCTTGCGCTTCTGTGCGCGTGAAGTTCTCGAGCTCGCCGGTGAACACGACGGTCTTTTTCTCCAACGCGCGTCCCCCCTCACCGTCACCTTCCGCCGGCCTCTCCAGCGGTTCGGGCTCCACGCCCGCGTCGAGTAACCGATCGAGCACCTCGTTATTGTGGGGTTCATCGAAGAACTGGACGATGCTATTGGCAATCTCGGCCCCGACCCCGTCGATCGCCTCGAGGTCATCTTGCGAGGCGTTTAGGAGCGCGTCGAGTGTTTCAAAATGCAGCGCGAGGATGCGTGCGATATGCCGCCCCACATGCCTAATGCCCAGCCCATAGAGGAACCGGTCCATGTTCACCGACCGCCGTGAATGGATGGCGTTATGGAGCTTCGTCGCCGAGCCCTCGGCAAAGCCCTCCAGCGATCGCAGGTCCTCCACCGATAGATCGTAGAGGTCGGCGATATCGCCGACCATCTCCCTTCGGACCAATTGCTCGGCGGTCTTTTCCCCGAGGCCCTCGATATCCAGCGCATCCCGCGAGCCGTATTGGAGGATATGACCCACCAGCTGCGCGGGGCACGCCGGACCGGCGGGACAGAAATAATACGCACCCTCGCGATAGATGGTCGAACCACAGGACGGACAGCTCTTTGGCATCTCGAAGCGCTCTCCTCGTTCGGCTGGTTCCTCGGTCTCCACCCGCCTTACCACCTCCGGGATCACATCCCCTGCGCGTTCGATGCGGACCCGATCACCCGGCCGCACATCCTTGCGGTGCACCTCGTCCTCGTTGTGGAGCGTGGCACGGCTCACGGTGACGCCGCCCACATCCACCGGCGCAAGCAGCGCCACCGGCGTAAGCATCCCGGTCCGCCCCACCTGCACGACGATATCTTCGAGCGTGGTCACTTCGCGCTTCGGCGGGAATTTCCACGCCAGTGCCCATCGCGGGCTGCGCTCGCGGCTGCCGAGCCGCTTACGGTCTGCGAGGCGGTCGCACTTGATCACCATCCCGTCGATCTCGAAATTCAGCGCTTCGCGTTCCTCGATGAATTTGCTCCAATACTGCCGAAGCTCCTCGAAGGTGCTGCAGCGCCGATTGTTCTCATAGCTCTTGAGCCCCCACCGCGGCAGCTGCTGGAGCATCTCCCAGTGCGTTGCGAACGGTTCCTCCTCGTCCGGTGCGTCTTTGGCGGTCTCCATGGCGAGGATCTCGTAAAAGAAGATATCGAGCGGCCGTTCGGCCACCTTTTTCGGGTCCAGCTGTCGCACCGCGCCCGCGGCGGCGTTGCGCGGGTTGGCAAACGGTTCCTCGCCGCGCTCGATACGGCGCCGATTCATGTCCTGGAACCCGTCCTTCGTCATGTAGACCTCGCCGCGCAGCGCAAGCGTGGCGGGGAGCGGATGGTCCTCATCGTCCTGCAGCCGCATCATGATCGACCCGACGGTCTTGAGATTCTCCGAGATATCCTCGCCGGTGCGACCGTCGCCGCGGGTGGCACCGTAGAGGAACGCGCCGTCCTCGTAGACGACCTCCACCGAGAGCCCGTCGAACTTCGGCTCAACGACGAACCGTGGCCGGTCGTCGAGCCGCCGCGCGACAAAATCGATCCAGTCGCGCACATCCGCGTCTTCCAATGCAGCGTTGAGGCTGATCATCGGCGCGGTGTGTTCTACTTGTTTGTGCTCGTCCACCGGCGGCGCACCCACGCTTTTCGTGGGCGATGTAGGCGAATCGAACTGCTCGAACGCAGCCTCCAGTTCCTTCAATCGCTCGAAGAGCCGGTCGTAGCGCCTATCGGAGATCACGGGCTGGTTCTTAATGTAGTAGCGATAATTATGATACTCGATGGCTTCACGCAGCGCCTCGATCTCTTCTTTCGCTTCCTCCTCGCTCAATGTTCCCACCGGCGGCAATTCCTTCGGCGGGTCGTGCTTGTAATCATCTGCATTGGGCATCGCTCTTCTCTCCCGATGCTCGGGTCCTTTACTATGGGCCCTGAGGGGTATTATTCACTCATGTATAAGATTAGCGAGGGTCTGCGCGTTCATCGGTGCATAGCCCTGCTGGTCGTTATCGAAGTAGAGGTAGACCTCGTGCTCGTCACGCCAGTTGCGAAGCTGCTGGGCCCACTCTTCCAGCGTTCCTCGGTCGTATTTCCCCTCATACTTAACCTCCGGGCCGTGCAGCCGGATATAGATGAGTTCGCCGGTGATCGTCACGGGCGATTCGAGGTCGCCCAGCTCGTAGATGACGAACGCGGCGTCGTACTCGCCGAGGAGCTCGTAGACCGCGTCGTTGAACCAACTGGTATCGCGGAACTCGAACGCGTACCGATAGCCGTCGGGAAGTGTTTCGAGGAACTGTTCGAGCCGGTCGAGATTGCAGTGCCAATTCGGCGGGAGTTGGAACAGGATCGGGCCTAAATGGTCGCCCAAAGGTGTGAGGGCGGTAAAGAACCGTTCGATGGATGATGCGGGGTCCTTCAGCTTCTTCATGTGGGTAATGTACCGGCTCGCTTTCACGCTGAACAAGAACCCATCGGAGACGGTCTCGCGCCACTGATCCAGCGTCTCCTTCTTGGGTAACTGATAGAAGGTATTATTGATCTCGGTGGTCTGGAAGGTGCGCGAGTAGTATTCGAGCATTCCGCCGCTGTCGATGCTGTCGGGATAGAACGGACCGATCCAATGTTTATAATGCCATCCCGACGTGCCGATACGGATCCGCACATCGTCTTTCTCCGAATGTGTCGTTGGCATGCGATCGGACCTCCAATCAGACTATATTGGCGTTTTCCGTTTGAGCGACGAGGTTGGAGAGCTCCAGCGCGTTCAATACCGCAAATCCCTCTTGATCGGCGGTGAAATAGCAAAAGACCTCGCGCTCAGCGCTCCATCGCCGGACACGTTTCGCCCACAATTTGAGCTCCTTCGTGCCGTATCGCGCCTGTTTCGCCGGCTCGCCGCCCTGTAACCGAACATAGACGAAATCCGCGGTCAATGTGGGCGGCGAGGTCGTTTTCTCGCGATCGTAGATACAGAACGCCGCGTTATGCTCGACGAGGATCGTGTAGACCTCGTCGTCGAACCAGCTCGGGTGGCCGAACTCGAACGCGTAGCGGAACTTGGTGGGGAGCATTTGCAAGAACGCCTCGAGCCGCGGTGGGTCGATGGGCAGACTCGACGGGAGCACGAAGAGGACGGGGCCGAGGTTCCCGCCGAGAAGCGTCATACGATCGAAAAAGGCGCCAACAGCATCCTCGGCGGCTTCCAGCTTCTTCACATGCGTGATGGCGCGACTCGCCTGGACCGAAAAGAGGAACGACCCGTCCGCCATGGCGCCCCACCGCTGGACGGTGACCGCTTCGGGAAGGCGGTAGAAGGGGTCGGTGAGTTCGGTGGTGGAAAACTGTTCTCGATAGAGGTCGAAGAGATCTGATGTGGTCGCATCCTCGGGGTAGAACGGACCTTTCCAGTGTTCGAACTCCCACCCTGAGGTGCCGATATGTACGGGACGATTCGCGCTCATGCTATCATCGCTCTGGGCCCGCCACAGCCGTCTATCCTCCTAAGTATGCTACAGACCATATCCTTCGTCAACGATAACTGTGCCATGATACGATAGGATTGGATTTGATGTGATGTGAGGGGATCGGCTGGGCTTAGAGGCGATTTTTATAACTCGTAAGAGAATGAACAGTTTTATGTGTGATTTGCGCCAAAAAGAGGTAAAATTCCTGTATAATTCATGTGAAAATGGCACCCTAATATCTCATTTGGAGGATCCGTCCTCGACGATGTCGTCGTCGTTGTCGTCGTCGTTGTCGTATGGGTGAATGCTCATGCCGTGGGTCGTGTCGGTGGTGCCATGAAGGCCGGGCCGATGGGTTCGTCGATCTCCTCCTCGACGATGGCGTCCACTGCGTCGAGGTCTTTTGCGCCGAGGCTCCATTCATCGATACCGTCGATAGGATCGAGCTGGTCCGGTTTGCGCGCGCCCCAGAGCGCGGTGCTGACGCCTTGGTCGAGGATCCAGCGTATGGCGAGGTGGATCACCTCCTTATCGAACCGCTCCTTGGCGATCGCATCGAGACGGTCCGCTGCGGCGAGGTACTGATCGAATTGCGGCTCTTGGAACTTCGGATCCACCTTTCTGAGGTCGTCGCCGTGAAATTCACGCCCCTTCTCCATCTTCCCCGAGAGCATCCCGCGACAGAGCGCACCGTACGCCATGACCGCGATATTGTTATTCTTGCAATAGGGGAGGACGCGTTTCTCGATATGGCGCTCGAAGATATTATACGGCGGTTGGCAGAAATGGATCGGTGCGAACTGCTGGAACATCTCCATCTCTTGCGCGGAATAGTTACTGACACCGATAGCACGGATCTTGCCCGCTTCGTAGAACTCCGCCATGGTCGTGGCCGTCTCCTCGATCGGCACCAGCGGGTCGGGCCAGTGAACGAAATAGATATCGACATAATCGGTCTTGAGGCGTTGGAGCGAATCGTCGATCTCGTTTTCTAATCGTGCGCGCGTCGCGTTCCGATACGGCTGCTCGTCGCGCCACTCGAGACCCGCTTTCGTCGAAATGATATAGCTCTCACGATCGTACTGTTCCAATGCCTTTCCAACGATCTTTTCAGAATGGCCGAACCCATAGATCGGTGCGGTATCGATGAGCGTGATACCTTTATCGAGCGCCGTCTGGATCGTTTGGATCGCGAGATCGTCGTCGCTGCCGCCCCACATCCAACCTCCGATGGCCCATGTGCCCAAACCGACCCTGGAAATCTCTTTTTCTATCGTCGGTATCGTACTATATTCGATGGTCGTTCCCCCAAACAGATCGTTGATATTATTATCGTCCGCAATCGAGCGTCCTGCGTCATCGGTCTGCGTCCGTCCTTACGGGTGCCGTCGGGTTACGGCCGATGATCCCCCGCTGCGGTGCGCTCTTTTTCGTAGGGATGGTGTACGTCGTGCCGATATAAATAATCATTGAGACCACGATGGATAGACCCTCCACCTCCATCTCCATCTCTATCTCCATCTCCATCACCACCACCATCACCATCACCATCACCCGCGCCCGTCGTCCGTTGTCGAGGATGGGTGCGCGATCATTTCGCGTCGGGGATCGTCTGGGGAAGGTGTGGTGCGGCA
>CAZSUE010000322.1:0-6040 GCA_964609045.1 uncultured archaeon
GCTGCGTTGGAGGCCGAGGAAGAGCCGGGGCAAGGATCGGTCAGTTTCGAAACGGCGATGGAATCGCTCGAGGAGGAGGTGCGGACGCTGGAACAAGGCGGCCTCTCGCTCGAGGAGGCGATCGCTGCGTTCGAGCGTGGCGTCTCGATGTTCGAGACCGCCTCAAAACAGCTGCATGATGCAGAATTGCGGGTGCAGCAGGTGCTGGAGAGCGCGGGCGAGATACGCGTGGAGCGATTCGACGCGCCGGAGCTGGACGACAATCGGGATCGTACTCATGCGCAGAGAAGGAGCAACAGGAGCCGTTATCGCTCAAAGGGTCGTCGGCAATGACTGCCGATATGCCTCTCTCCATCGATCGCTCTTGGAAAATAAATGGTAGAGTGCGGAAAGAGGCTTTGGATTTGCGGTCGGGTCTCAATACTCAACCATGGTATTTGCCATACTTGTGGCTTCTATTGAAATGTGTGCAGGCGCCGCCGTTCTCTTCGCTATTCGGTGATGACCTGCGTCACCGAGAATTCACCTTGCTCGAACAATAATGTGAAAAAACCGGTATCGTGGTTCACTTCACGCATCTTGACCGTACGGATCATGCGCTGGACATCGACCTCGCCCACCGTTCGCAAACTGAGGAAGATGACGCCGTCGACGAGGAAATCCTCGTCGTAGTTACAGAACTCATCCGAGTTCTGTTTCATCTCCGAGATAAGGACCGAGGTGATATTGAGGTTCTTCAATCGTCGGAAGAAATGGTAGATATCGTTGCGTGGGTTATCGAGAATGGTGAGGAGATAGAGTGCGTTGAGTGAATCGATCACGAGTATCTCGCGATCCTCGAATCGCTCGATGATGCGCTGGACCTCGTCGAGCATGGACATCCAGGGGATCTTGCCCCCCTCGCTCAGGTCGTACTCCTCGATCCGGTCGCGGGTGCGCGATATATCGTAGACCTCGAGCTTATCCGAGACATCCTTTTCGAATCCGAGCTTTCGCATCTGCCGAAGGATGCTCTCGCGGCTCTGCTCGAAGGTGATATAAATGCCTGGAATATCCTGCAATGCATTATGATAGAGAATATAATATGCCAACGAGGTTTTCATTGTCCCCGCAGTACCGGAAAGGAGGACGATGTGTCCTTCTGGAATGCCGCCTTCGAGCCGATAATCATATCCTTGGATATGTGTGGCGTAGCGTTTCGGCTCGTCGGGGTCGTTGGGTCTAAGAAATGAGGCGGCGTCCAGGGCCATAGTCGATCAACTTCCAGTCCGGTCGGTTATTTAATTGCCGGTAATAAAGATTTCTGGTATCCGTTCGCTCGTTCTTGATAGTGGCTATGCTATGCTATGCTTGCTATACTGTGCTCGTGGGTGGGACAATACTCATCACCCCGATGGTACGATCGCGCATGCGAGGCGCCGGTCTCTTCGGGCTGCGATCAGCTCTAAAAAGCACGGTGGCGATCGCGATAGGGGTAGGGTGTTAACTCAGAGTTCGTCGATCTCTTTTAGGAACGCATCGAACTCATCGTCGATGCTCGACGCATCCTCTTCTTCGGTCTCGATATCTTCATCGAGCACCCCTTCCATATCGAATTCATCCATGGAGAAATCTTCTTCTTCTTCTTCTTCTTTTGCTTCTTCCACCGCTTCCTTCTTCTCCTCTTTTTCTTCAGCCCCAGCAGCTTCTGGGCTGGGAAGCGGTTCTTCACAGATCATGCATTTCTCTAAATTCTTGGCGCAGTCTTCGTGATAGCGTTTCCCGCAGTTGGAGCATTGTACGATGGGTCGGTCGCCGAGCGTTTCGCCACAGACCTTGCATACGACGAACGAGGCGATCTCCTCTACATCCGGCCGTTTGCCTTCCTCTTCGCCTTCATCTTCCTCGAACGCCATATCGAAGCTCATGAGCTGTGCCGGCATTTCCGGTTTCTCCTCCTTTTCTTCTTTCGCCGGCGGTTGCTCTTCTTTCTCTTTTGGCGGTTGCTCTTTGAGCTTCTTTAATTGTGCTGTGATCTGCTTCTTTGCCTGGTTAAAATGCTGCTTCAATTCGGTATAATCAGCGTTCTTGAGCGCTTTCTCCGCGGCGATCAATTCGTTAAGGGATGGCATGATGTCCAAACCCGCGTCCTCGATGGTGCGGATCTTATCGTGCAATGTATTGAGCGCTTGCATGGATGAGTCGAACTTCTTTTTCATCGTGGTGATCTTTTTAATGATCGCGGCTGCGTTCGCCTTGGCCTTTTTTTTCGCCCCTTTTGTAAGAAGCCGCTCGACCTTTTTCTCTGCGGTCCTTTCGAACTTGGCGATGGTGTTTTCATTCTCGCAGATCTTTTTTAGGACCTTCATTGCGCCGCCGGTCTTCGCGATGATCTTTTTATCGGCGGCGGAGAGACCTTTCTGCGCTTTTGCCGGTGTGGCTTGTGCAGGCTGCGCCTTGTCGGTTGTGACACCAGCGAACTCGGCCCATGTCTTCATGACCGTTCCTGCATCTTGCTCCACCTTCTTGGTCAATTTCTCCATATCGGTGAAATCGGTCGGATCGGCACCCAGTTTCTCCACCATTTTCGTGAGGAACGCGCCGATGGCGTTATCATCGCCCCGAAGCTCGAGAATGAGATAGAACGCGCTCGGGTCCTCTTTGATCGAGAGATAGCGGCGTGATTTTAGGGTGAGAATGAAATCTTCGAGTACGAACTCGATGTCCCATTGATATTGTTCGGTATCGGTCGTTTCGCGTTTGAAAAAGGAGATCTTATTGTATTTGACCTTCACCTTGGGATCGACCGCTTTGGCCGTTTCCCATATCGCCCAGCCGACATCGGTGAAGTTCAGCACAGATGTCCAGACAGATTTTTTCGTGGGAGTGATCTTCCCTTTTTTCAGATCCTTCAATGCGAGATAGGGCTCTTCCATTCTCGGTTGTGCGTAGGCAATAACTAAGCCCATTGTATCTATACCACCTGGCTATCGTTCCATTACGGGGGGGTCTGGCTCGGTCTACAACGGAAGATGAACGGTCTTCTAACACATTATTGTTTCCATCTCACGTTTGAGCATACTTGCTTGCTGTGACGGAAGCGCCGCCGGATTCAGCGGTATTATCAAGGCAGTTTGGCTCAATGAGATCCCGTCGATACATTCCCGGACGAATTTCAATACTGAATCGAATCCGTGCATACTAACGAGGTACTCGACACCGTCAAAGAGGATCACACCCTCCGATAGATCCTCATAGAAATCCTCGATGGTGTAGATCATCGTTTCCAATCGTGGCTCGATGGTGTTCGCCGATTTTGCGCGGTTCGTCAACCAGAGCACTTTCGCGCCGAGGACATCGTATTTCTTTTTGATAAGGGTTGGGTTGGAGCGGGTGATGATCAGTCCTCGACACATCTTCTCATATTGTTTCTCGAAAAACTTGAACGCGCAGTTCGGTCTTTCCTCTTCTATGAGATAACTCACGCCGCCGATCAGCTCTGTCTCATCAAGAAGGGAGGATTCTGGCTCCTCCTCGATCACAAATTCGAGCTCTTCCTCTTCGTCCTCCTTCAGCGCTACCTCGGCACGCTCTTTTACGCCTTCATCGAGTACGAAGACCGGTTCGGATCCAACAGCGGCTCCCGCGGGTGTATTAGGTGCCGTGTCCAGATCGGGCACGACGCTTTTGAGCACTTCGCGCGCCATATCGATGGTGATCGGCTTATTGGTTATCGATGCATATGCACCGATCTTCGTAAGCGCGCCTTTCAATTTCCGCACATTCGATTTGATGTTCTGGGCGAGGAGGTAGAGCACGTCGCTGGGCACATCGAGCTTTTCTTCACGTGCCTGGTTCTGGAGGATGATCAGTTTCATTTCGGTGGTGGGCGGTTGCACATCTGCGATCAGCCCGCCCTCGAAGCGGCTGACGATCCGGTCGGCGAGGTTATGGAGCTTTGTCGCCGGTCGGTCACTGGTCACGCATATCTGTTTATTCGCATTATAAAGCGCGTTGAAGGTATGAAAGAACTCTTCCTGTGTCGCTTCTTTCCCTTCGAGAAACTGGATATCCTCGACCATGAGTATATCGCTGCTGCGGTACCGTGCACGGAACTGTTCGATCTCACCCTTGTTGATCGCCGTGAGGAGATCGTTGGTAAAGCGTTCCGAGGTGACATAGACGATCTTGTAGTTCGGATTATTGCGCAGCAGCTCGTTCCCGATGGCGTTGAGGAGATGTGTCTTGCCGAGGCCGACGCTGCTGTGGATGAAGAGCGGGTTATAGACGGTGGCTGGCTTTTTCGCCACCGCTTTCGCCGCTGCAGAGACGAACTGATTGCTCGGGCCGATAACATAGGTATCGAAGGTGTACTGAGGGTTCAACGGTTCGCCGATCAGCTCCTCTTTCGGTTCATCTTCTTTCGTTGTCGCCGCTGTGCTTGGTTCCTCGACAACCGGTTCGGGTTCGGGTTCAGGTGTCGGCTCGGGTTCGGGTTCGGCTTTTTCTGCTTTCGTTTCGGGCCCCTTCGGTTTCAGTGTGGCGAGCTTTGCGCTTCGCTTGGCGTATTTCCGTGCGAGATCGTAGTTGCTCTTGTTGTACGCGTTCACCGCTTTCTTGTAATAGGTGTGCGGGTGCTTGATCTCACGGCCTAATTTCTTGGCCATCCCGATGAGCCGTTTGGTCTTCTTCAGCTCTTTCTTCAGCGACTGATGGTCTTTCTTGATCTTGTCGATCTCTTTTTGGATCTTTTTTGCAATGATCCGTGCTTTATTGAGATCGCCATGTTCGATGGCCGGCTCGAGCTTGCGCTTTACCTTCCGTTCCAATGTGACATTGGTCTTGCGATCCTTACAGAACGATCTTAGTTCGCGCATGCGCGAGTCCACTTTACGCGTGATCTCCATCGCTTTCTTCGAGAGCTTGATATCTTTCCAGCTTTTGGTGAGTAGCGACCGCTGGAGCCCGAGTTCGGTGGCCAGTTTCGAGATATTGGTAAAACTATATGGCTCCCGCCCGAGGGTCGAGATATATTTATCGACGAACCGGACGATCTTTCGTTCATCGCCAGAAAACTTGAACCGTATATAATACGCCGAGGGTTTCTTGCCTGATCGATAACTGCGCGAATGCATCATCAGCTCGAAGCCCTTGACCGAGATGGCCACATCCCATTGGAGCTCTTGCGCCTGGGCCGATTCGCGTTTGAAGAAGGGTATCTTATGCTGTTTGATCTTCGCATTGCGATCGATCTTTTTCGCCGCCTCCCAGGCTGCTTTTCCAACATCGGTGAACATCATATAGTTGCTGAACACACCTTTCTTGGTATACTCGATCACACCGTTCTGTAGCGCCTTTTGGTCAAGAAACGGCTTTTCTTCCATTGGTTGATTATATAGGGTTATTTCAACCATTATTAGCCACCCGATGAACTATTAAAAAGAGCGTCAATTCCATAATCGTGGGTAACCGATCGCGCCCCGCGCCGTACTTTTTTGCGGTTCAGTACATGTCTGAACTGAATATTTACCCACGGGCGCGGATCGAGGTGGGCTATTATAAACTTTTTTACCGGTATTTTCCATTCCTCGTCCCTCTTCAGCCCACTTCCCATGGCTCCCTCGGTCCCGCATTCCGACTTTTTCGCACCGCCTGGATCGGTGCGACAAGATGCGACTATGCTTCAACTTGGCCATAGTCGTGTAACAATTTCGAACCCCGATATATTGGCGGAGTCATCATTTTCCCTCCGCCAATGTTCGCAGAATCTGCCACGTTTCGCGGTGCGAAACGGCAAGCCCCCCGAACATCTCCGATGTGTCGCGGATCGCAGCCCACCGGGACCATTTCTGCTGAATATTGGAAGAGTCACAATGCTCTCCTCTTCCAATGTTCGCAGAAAGGAAGTCCAAAGGAACCCTTTCTGCTGAATATTGGCGGAGTCATCATTTTCCTCTCCGGCAATGTTCGCAGAAAGGAAGTCCAAAGGAAGTCCAAAGGAACCCTTTCTGCTGAATTCCGGGAAAATGTACCCATTTTCGCGGTGTTCGCAGAAAGGAAG
>CAZSUE010000323.1:0-6040 GCA_964609045.1 uncultured archaeon
ATGTCGATGTGAAGGAGGGCTCGTTCTATTATAATGTCGACGAGGGTGAACGGACGCGTACGCTCGCGTTCCGGAAAGGGCCGTATCTTCAGAATCTGACCCGCACGGCGATCACGGTGAGCTGGGAGACGACGGAGCCCACCACCGGCACGGTGCATTACGGCCCCACCGTCGATCTCGAGCACGATGTGGAAACCACCGTCTCCGGCACCTTCCACGAAGTGCGCATCGAAGGGTTGGAGCCTTCGAGTCGCTATTATTACCAGGTCGAGGCCGGCGGGCTCCTCTCGCCGCTCTCCACCCTCACCACCGCACCCGAGCGCTGGGAGTCGTTCCGCGTGGTGATGTACGGCGACAGCCGCTCGGACCCGTCCACCCATACCGCTGTTTGCTCCGCCATCCGCTCGGAAGAGCCGCGTATCGTGTTCAACACCGGTGATCTCGTGCACGACGGCGAGGAGGACGCGGAATGGGACGAGATGCATTTTTCGCCCGCCTATGCATTGATGCTCGAGACGCCGATGTATGCCTGTCTCGGCAACCACGAACACCACGCGGACCAATATTACAAATATTTTCAGTTGCCCGGCCCCTCCGGCGAGGAGCGGTGGTACTCGTTCGATTTTGGCAATATCCATTTCATCGCGCTCTCCAGCGAGGATGCCTATCTTCCGGGTAGTGCGCAGTACAATTGGCTGGAAGCGGACCTCGTCAACGCCTCGAGCACGCATCGCTGGATCATCGCGTTCTGGCACCGGCCGCCGTACAATACCGGCGTGAGCCACGGCAGCGGCAACCCACTGAGCGACCCCGAGGCCGAAGATATGCGCGATACGGTCTGTGCACTCCTCGAATCGCACGGTGCGTCGTTCGCGTTCCACGGTCACGAGCATATCTACGAGCACGCGGTGGTCAACGCGGTCAATTATATCATTAGCGGCGGCGGCGGTGCGTTCCTCAGCTACTACGGCGGGCCGCACGACTGGCAGATCACCGCCCAGGATCGCTCATACCATTATGTGGTGCTAGATTTCACGCCGTTCGGGTGTAGGGCGACTGCGAAACGGCTCGACGGGACGATCATCGAGACCTTCAACAGCTCGATCGCCACTTTCGACTTCGCCCCCTCGCCGCCGGTGGCGCTGGATGCGGTGGACACACCCAACGACAACGGCGGCTCGATCACCGTCACATGGCGCGCAGCGGGCGACGATGGCGCGGGGTGGGACGATGTCACCGGCTACGAGATCGCTCGCGCCACCGCTCCCAATGGCACCTTTGCACCGGTGGCGACGGTGAATGCAGTGGGCGCGGACCATGCGTATCGATATGAGGATGACGCAGTGCGAGATAACGGAACCTATTATTATCGTGTCTCAGCACTGGATGCGGGCCATGCCGTGGCCACCCCCTCTCTTGGGCCGGTCTCTCCACGCGATACTATCGTTCCGCGGCCGCCGGTCGAGCTGCGTGCGGTGGACCGGCCGGGTGATAACGGCGACGCCATCGAATTGAGCTGGGTGCCGTCCTCGTCGCCCTATATCACCACGCAGGTGTTGGTCCGTGACACCAACGCAACACTGTCCAATACGACCCCCGCGCTCGTCGTACTGGAACCCTCTGCGCGCAGCTATGTCGACACCACGGTAGAGCCCAACACCGATCACTATTATGCGATCTACGCACTGGACGGGACCTTTACCTCACCGCTTTCGGCTATTGCGGGCCCGGTCCAGGCACGATGGGACGGCGCACCGCGCCCCCCGTCTATCAACGCCGTACGCGACGATCCGAACGATTCGGTGCTGGCGCTGGAGATCGAATGGTCGCTCTCGCCGGACGACGGCGCCGGCGCGGACGATGTCGTCGAGTATCGGCTCTTTCGCGCCGACGAAACGAGCGGCACCTACGAGCTTGTGGCCACGCTGGCAAGCGGGGCTACCACCTGGCGCGATACGAACGTGGGGGCGATGTCGGGTATTATTATCTCCTCCGCGCTTTCGACGGTGTGCTCGAATCGAGCCACACGGAGGCGTTCGGGCCGGTGGAGATCGCTGTGACACCCGATGTGCCAGTACGACCGCGCGTGGTGGCCACGACCGATACGAGCGTGACGCTCCGATGGGATCAGAACCTCGACGGCATCACTACTGCGTATCATATCTACCGCAACGCCAGTGCGGAGGACTTCCATCTCCCGTCGCTCTTTGCGCGCAGCGTCGACCACGGTGACGAGACGATGGAGGCGCGCATCGACGGGCTTATTGCGGGGACGAACTACCGGTTCGCGATCAGCGCGATATCGAGCTTTGGCAACGGGTCCGCCCGCTGTCGCCCGGTCTCCGTGCGCACCTTGGCCCGGCCGGCCATCGACACCGTGGTGCTCTTTCCCGCACCGATCCCACTGGGGCAGCGTTCGATGACCATGGAGGTTGCGGTCTCGGATAGCGACGGTGACGCTACGATCAAATTGGTCATGGCCGATCTCACGGCACTGGGTGGCGGTGAACATACTGCGCTGTACGATGACGGAGAGGCGCCGGATAGGGTCGGGGGGGACGGAGTCTATACCTGCTCGGTCTCTCTTCCCGCTCTCAGTACGGGAGCGTATACGATCCTGTTGCATGCACAAGATTATTCGGGGCTGCAGAGCAAACGAAGCGTGCCCATTGAAGTCGTGGACCCCGCCGCGATCGCGAACCATGCACCACGGATCGTTTCCACCCAGCCGGCGGTCAAGCGGGTACGGCTCGGACAGGGCGAGGCGATACGGTTCAATATCACCGCCACCGACCCGGACGGCGACCCGCTCCGTCTTCGGTGGTTCGTCGATGCAACGCTGGTCGCCGTAGGGAGAGGGTATGAGACCAACTTCAGCGTCAACGGCAGTTATACTGTTCGCGTATGTGTACTAGATACAGCCAACGGCTCTGTGGAGCGAGAATGGACCGTTCTCGTCGGCGCCGCCAGTGGTAACGAGACCCCAAACGGAGAGCCGGCCGGGGAGGATGAGAGCGCCGTAACGGATACCGCGTGGCTTCTCTGGCTCTTTGTCGTTTTTATCGGGTTCGGCGGTGGCGCGACGCTCCTTATGGTTCTTTTCTTCTACCGCGCACATGCGCGCGCGGGCGATGGCGAGGTTGCTGATGAAGTCGAGGCCGAGCTCGTGCATGATCCTGCGGCGTTTTCCGAGCGTGATGAGCGCCGCTAAATCGCGGTGGGAATAGCCAGACAAGAGCGGTGGTGGCCGCCGCACCGCCGATGATCGCCGTACCAATCGTGAAACGCGTCCGTTGCGCCAGGGTCGATCGCACCCCTTTATCTGGTACGGGATGAACATGGTAGAGACCCGCCTTCGAGGTGCCGATGAAGAGTTCGTCACCGTATTCGAGGACCGATTGCGCGGGTGCACCAAGCGGGTAGGCGCGCTCGATAGTGTAATTCTCACGCGAGAGGACGAGGAGCCGATCTTCGCATCCGAGATAGAGCGCTTTCTGCTGCGTTCCGAACGAAACGGCGTCCACCGCGGATGGTGTGGCAACAGTACGAAGATGGGTTACTTCGGGCCCGAGTTCCAATAGATAGCACCCGATACTTCCGGCCGCCACCGCCACGAGACCGCCGTCGACCGCCACCGATTGGCACCATTCCCGTCCGCGGGAATACACGAGCTGCGGTGGCGGGGCAGTATCTGGATCAACGGCGCCCGAGCCATCGGCATCGTAGCTGAAGATATGCACACCGCGCTCGGTGGCGCAGACGATGTGGCGGTCGGTCCGTACGAAATCGAGGATACGCGTGGCGTGGTCCAGCGTGAGAACGGAGCTGACCGTTCCCGTTCGCGTATCGAGGACGAAGAGCGCTGCGCGGTCGGTCGAGAAATAGATATTGGGCCCGCTGGACTGGATACGGAACGCAGTGATGTCCCCGATGGGATAGGATGCTTCGACGACGGGGCACGGACCGACGCTGACGCGATGGATATTGCCGTATGCGCCGACCCAGATCGTGTCCTCTTTCCCATCACCCTCGTTGGTCGCATGCGCCCGGATGAAGGATTGCGGTGCATCCATCGAGAGCGGCGCCTCGAGAGCGCCGCGGTTGAGCGCGTAGGAGCCGATACCGCGTGTCGGCATGGCGATGTGGAGCCGTGGGTCGGTCGCGCCCTCTCCACCATGGAACCAGAGGTCGTGGTAGGCGCTGTGACAGGCAGGCAGATGCTGCTCGACAGATAATACCTCCGAGTGGTCCGTATCTATGGCTGAGGTGATAATAATGCCATGTTCGTCGAGGAGGACGAGCCGCCCATCGTGGACGAGGAGGTCGAAGATATGCGATACTGTCTCGCCGACGCGTACGATCCGCTGCTGGCCGATATCCACTCCACCGTTACGGTCCGTCGGCGCGGTCCACAGCCCGCGCTCCGTTGCGCCATAGTAATAGCCGTCGGTATGAACGAGCCGATGGATTCGCGCGTCGAGTCGGTACTTCGCACTTTCGGTGGGCGTTTTTGTGGCATCGCCGCTGATCGCGACCTCGATCAACTCGCCGGTCCATGTGGGTAAGAGCGCACGGTCTTCGACGAGGGCGATGCCGAGCGGCCAGTGATCCAGTTCGAGAACGGTCCTCTCCTGTACGACGCCCCTCTCGGCGATGTCCATGACCCGCAGCCCTGCGACGCCGTCGGCGCAATAGAGCGTCCGGTCTATGCTCACGAGATCCTGGATCGAGGAGGTCGCGTTGCGATAGACCATGGCGAGCTCCGGTTGGGTCGGTTGTGAACAATCGAAGACGAATAATCCGGTATCGCCGGCATAGAGGTAGAGCGTCTCGTCGGCATAATGGAGCCCGCGTACCACTTCGTTGATCGTTTTGCTGGGCCAGACATAATGGCAGAACGGCTGGATCTTGTCCTCGATCATTTCGACCCCGAGGAAACCGGCACTGGTGGCGAGGTAAAGGCGCCCCTCGTCGCCGCTCGCGGTGGCACCGATGAGTATCTCGCCGCCGAGCGCGGGTTGGAGGTCGTACCATTCATCAACAGTGAGGGGTGCATCCTCGGTGAGGATACAGACGCTCCGTTCGGCAACAGCGGCGATCTGTCCGGACCATTGGGTGATGCCCTGGAAGCCGCCAAAGGTGAGATGCTCTAACTGATATCGACGGGCGGACGCGCTCTCTTTCTCGGCGACGGCAGCAGCAGACACGGGCGAGAGGGAGTTGGACGAAAGTGGGCCGAGGAGCACGATGGTGACAGCGACGAAAATGAGTGTCCGGCCCGTGCGCGAAAATATCGGCCCATGAGACATGCTATCACGTTGTGTGCGCGATATTAGATCGCTATCCTAAAAATAGATTGCGGCCCCCCTATTTTCTCTTCTTTTCTCTCCCTGGCACACTGAGATAGGTATAGTAGAGGTGCTGGCCAAGCTCCGCGCGCAGTTCCCGGCCTGCCTCAGCAGATCCTCGCGCGCTGACGCAGCTCTAGAGACGCTGGCCAAGCTCCGCGCGCAGTTCCCGGCCTGCCTCAGCAGATCCTCGCGCGCTGACGCAAGTCTAGAAGCGCTGGCCAAGCTCCGTGCGCAGTTCCCGACCTGCCTCAGCAGATCGTGCGTGCTGACGCAGCTCTAGAGGTGCTGGCCAAGCTGCGCGCGCAGTTCCCGGCCTGCCTCAGCAGACCATCGCGCGCTGACGCAGCTCTAGAGACGCTGGCCAAGCTGCGCGCGTCGTTCCCGACGTGGCTCAGCAGATCTTGGTGCGCTGAGGCAGCCCTAGAAGTGCTAGCCAAGCTGCGCGCGCAGTTCCCGACCTGCCTCAGCAGATCTTGGTGCGCTGAGGCAGCCCTAGAAGTGCTAGCCAAGCTGTGCGCGCAGTTCCCGGCCTGCCTCAGCAGATCATCGCGCGCTGACGCAGCCCTAGAAGCGCTTGCCAGTCGCAACAAGCCAACTCGCTTCCGGCCGCTTACAGCACGCGGGCGCACCGCCAATCACCGCTCCTGCGCACTTCGTTCATGAGAGCACAGAATAATACTTTCACTTCG
>CAZSUE010000324.1:0-6022 GCA_964609045.1 uncultured archaeon
TGTTCCCCCGTCCCCCCTCCCTAGGCCCCGAAACAGAACTCGAAATACGCACATTTCCGACAGATCTTCTTCTTTTTCGGCTTCACTGGCGGCCCGTTTACGATCGTCTCGATTGCGTCGAGGATCGACTCGAGCCGCGCCCGCGCCGCATCGGTCAGCTCCACCCGCTCACGTTGACGCAGCCGCGGATAATCCAGTACTCCCACCACATCGCGAACACCCTTCTGCTCGAGGTAGTAACAATAATAGAGGAGCTGCCAGCGGTGCGCCGCCTCGATGGCGCGCGAGCGCTTCACCTCGTGGAGTTCCACCATGTTCCCGCGCCGGATGAAATCGATCCCGATCGTATCGTCGATGATCGTATTCTTCCGCGCATCGTCGCGGTAGCTCGTCTGATGCAGCAGCGACCCCAGTTGCACCAGCCCCGAACCGTGCTCCAGCTGGATATGGTGCGAAAAGAGCCAGAGCTTCGTCGTACAAACGAAATAATAGTTCACCTGCGTGCCGGTGATATGCATCTCGCCCAGCGGGCTCGGCCATTCCTCCTCCTCTCCATCTCCGCTCTCCGCTCCCACCGTATCCGCAGCATCCGCAGCATCCGCAGCATCCGCACTGGCCATCTTGCCGCCCTCGGCCACTCTCTTCTTCTTACTCCTTCCGATACCGAGCCTCCCTGGCTTGCAGGCTAGTTAACTGGCTGGATAGCTGGCTCGAACGAGTGCGACCACGCCGCGATCATAGGAAACTGAAACGATGAACGGCGCGTGAGCAGGGATCAGATCACACCCGACGAGCGCTGGACACGCTCCGGTACCAGCCCCTCCTCGTAGCTGTAATCACAGTCCACGATAAGCCGCATATACTGTTCGTTGCCCCGGATCAAACCGCCTTCGAACATCGCCCAGAACCGCCCCTGAGGGACGAGAAGGCCGTACTGCGCATTCGACGGACTGGGCACCAGCTGACCGTTCCAGAGCGTGACCAGCTCCAGCTCGCTCTCGTATTTGCACGGCGTCACCTCGTACCGCTGGTAGCTCGTCGGGCGGATCACCAGCTTGCCGCTCTGGATATCCTCTTCCTCCGCGCCATACCGCTCCTGCGGTCTCAGCCCGAAGATGAGGTCGGAAGCGAACGAATCCCGAAGAAGGTAGCTCGGCCCCTTCGATGTGAACGCGTCACCGTAGATCGTATCGAGCCATTGCCCGCCGCGCCGCGCAGAGAACGGCCCCTCTTCCAGTGTGTCCCAACTTCGGCGAAGGAACCGATCCTCGTCCGCATTGCGCGCATAGGGAAGATAGCTATGATCGTCGTCCCAGTCTAGTGGAAAGATATGGAGCCGGAACTGGTGTGCGGCGGGCAGCCCCTCGCACTGACACCCCGCAACCGTACATTCCTCCGGCGTGGTACCGTTCCCCCGACGATGCAGCCGACCCGCGCGCTGGATCAGCGCGTCCATCGGCGCAAGCTGCGTATACATCTCGTCCGCACTGATATCCAGCGATATCTCCGCCACCTGTGTGCACACGAGCACGATCTTCTGCGCGTCTGAGGCCGAGCCGGCCGAGCCACCGCCCCGATCACGAGAAAACAATGCTGCCAGCTCATCCTCCTTTTGCATGCGGTGCGCGCGGATGAACTGCGAATGATAGAGAAGGACCCGATAACCCGCTTCGCGCAGCGGCCGTAAATGCTCGTACACCGCGTTCGCACCGCCCACCGTGTTGAGGATCACGATCTGACGCCGCGCGTCGCTGTCGCAGATCAACTCCGTCAGCACATCTGCGCCCCGTGGATGAAGCTCGCCCTCGGAGAGAAGCGGATCGGGCTCCTTGATGAGCGAGAACGGTGTCGCGGACCAGACCGCGTCGGCATCGAGGAGCGTGGCATCCCTTTTCGTATCCCGTTCCATATCCCGTTCGGTCGCCTCTTCGGTCCCATGTTCGGTCGCCTCTTCGCCACCGGCAGATGGTGGACCGTCCTCGTGATACGGCGGCGAACCGACACTCGGCGTGTTCCCAAAAAGCGTCTCGAGATCCGACGGGACCGTTGCCGACATCACCATCGAAGGCACCCCCAGCGATCGGAAGAGCCCGAACGCCTCGTGGATCAGCCCGATCGTATGCTGCTGGTAATAGTGGAGCTCGTCGAAGATCACCACCGCGTCGAGGAGGTTGCCCAGCGCACGATCGGCGTACTTGAACCCGTGACAGAGCGAGAGGAGGAGATGGTCAACCGTGGTTATCGTGATGCGGTTGAGATAGAGCCGCCCCTTCCAGATCTCGTCGCGGATATCGATCGCGTCCGAAATTGCTTCGCCCGCTGCAGCGTCGTCCGCCGCGTCCGACACCGTTCCCGACGCACCCTCACCCCCGCTGGCACCCCCGCCTTCACTCTTGCGCTTCCGGTCGTAGTATTCGTACGCGAGATACGCGTTCGAGTGATAGAGGCTCACCGACGACGCGGGAAAACCGTACACTTCATCGAGCATGATCCGCATATTGTTCGAGGTCGTCTGGGTCGGGAGCGCGAACACGATCCTATTCGCACGACCGGCGCGGATATGGTTCATGGCGAAGAGAAGCGCCGCCAGCGTCTTGCCGCCGCCACAGGGCCATTTCACCAAAAGCCGCGTACTGGTGCGCGCGGATACGGCGCGCTGAAGATCGTTCAGTGCGAACGGCGCCTCCCAATCGAAAAAGAGGTCTGGCGACGCCCAGAGCGCGGACCGATCGAACCGCTCAAAGAGCGACCCGTGGATCGTCCTCGCCCCCTCGTGCGCATTCTGAGCATCGTCCGCCGCGTCCTCCTGTTCACCATCTTCGGCCTCGCCCGCCAGCTGCGACGCCAGCGAATCCGCCGCGGTGAGGAGCGACAGTGCGGTGCTATATGCACCCTTCACCCGTGCCAGCCCCCCCGCTTCGAGCCGATCGAGTCTCTTGATCAGCGGGAGGTACCACCGTTTCGTCCAACGCCGCACGAGAAGCCGATCGTTCCCAAAGACCTTCGCCCAGCCCTCCTCTGGTTCCATCCCGATCCTCTCCTCGCACAGCGCAACGAACGGCGCCAATGCACCGCGGATCAACCGGAAAATAGGCTGCTGGCTCCGCTTCGAGCAAAACGCACCGTCATGGAGCTGGCTATGGTGCGCGAGGATCGCCAGTGCCGCCGCCGTCTCCTCGAGGTCCAACCCGAACGGATCGCGAGCGTTCGACCCGAGCAGCTGGGTAAAAAGGATGCAAGAGGGGAGCGCATGGGTCTGCTTTCGGCCCTCCGTCTTCGCGTCGCGCATCCGCTCCTGGAACGAACGATGCGCCTTCCCGCAATCGTGTACCAATGCTGCGAGCCGCAGTGCACGCCGGAACCGCGCTTCGTCGAGACCGAACCGCTCGCAGATAGCCGTAACCCGGCTCCCGTCATGCGCCATGAGTGCATCGAGCACACACAGGACGTCGAGGCTATGGCCTACCAACGTCTGGTTCGGTTTGGCAAGCATCGCGCGAGCGTCACTCTTGGTAGTATTATTGCCAGGTGGGGTCGAAGACGACATGCGCATCACCGATCTCGTACGCCTCTATCGGCTCCTCCGCCATGAGATGGCGCCCGACCGTGTACATCGCACGCTCGCAGTCGTATTTGCCCCACCGCCGTGCGTGGAACGCTACGGGGAGGTAGACCACTTCGCCGCCGGCGAGAACACCGAGCGCGATGCTATCGAGCGTGGTCGTCGTCACCGGTTCGTACACTGCGCGACCGCGAACGGAAACGATGACGATATCGTCCGATTCACCGAGATAGAGCGGTCGGGCGGGGTCGACGAGCGCATCTTCCAGTCGATCCAACAACGCACGCTCCGCGGCGAGATAGAGCCGGAACCGTGGCTGGATGAGTCGGTCGCGGATGACATAGGTCCGCCGGAACATCGTCGCGTAATTGGCGGCGATCTTGTCCGCTTTCGATTTGATCTCCATCCGTTTATGGATATTGGTGAAATCCTCGATCACCTCACCACCTTCGATGATCTGGATCGCGATCCCGACCTCACCGTCGAGGGTGGTATCGTCCTGCGGCAGTTCGAGCGCGTTGCCCAGCATCCCACGGATCGTCGTTGGTGGCGGCACAGGGAAGGTTCGGTGGACGTTGACGCTCGTTGGGTCGCAAAAAGAGCACCAGAACGGTACCTCGAGGTCAACGAGCAATGCCTCCGTAATATCGGTCACCTCCGAGTATCGAGAGGGTACCCTCTCAAAGAAGGAGCCATCGTTTAGCCCCGTTTTTCGAGCGCGGCGATACACCCAGATAACGCGGCTTGCGGGTTCGTCGCGCTGAGCCCATGTTCTTCGAGTACGGAATGGAACGCCTCCTCGTTGGCGATCACACCCGGGGTGAACCCAATAAAGAGCGCGACATCAGTGCCCAGTGCTTCGAGGTCCTTCATCACCGTATCGAGGAGCGCGGTGTTGAGCACACCGTCCTCATCCACCTCGAACGCGCGCTGGATCCGCTGGTTGTAGGTGGGCTGGATACTCATGAGGATGATATCCGGCGAAAACGAGACCATGTTTCGTGCTTGTTTCGCAAAATCGGAGAGGTTGCCGATCCCTTCGAGCACCGCACGCACCCGCTTGCGACGCGCATCCGCACCGATATCGATCTCGGTCTTCCACCCGGCGAATTCCGCGTTCTTGCCTGTGCCGCTATACTCCGGCAATCGTAAGAGCCCGACATTGGCATAGTCGACCACCATCCCCAGCTTGTAGGTGTTCTCCACGAGCTGGATATAGGCCAGACGCTGGTCCATGGAGGTTCGTCCTTCACCTTTCTCGATATCGCTCATCCGCAAGAGCAGGTCGGTCACGATCTCTTTCCGATACAGTCCCAACGCGGGACTCACCTTCAATGCGGACCAGCGCCGATCCGCGCCGATATCCGCCTTCGGCGCAAGAAATCCGAAGAGGTCGCAGAGCCAGCACGCGTCGATCTTCCCACACGGCGCCTCAGGGGTGCAATCGAACGCGTCGGGGTAGAGACGCGAGATCGCCTCGCGTAATGCATGGCGCACGCTCTGGCCAGATGCATACGGTTTGTGGCCGTTGTCATAGGTCTTGAGCTCGACGATATTCGAACTCCCTTCGCCCGCGTTCACATTGCTCAGGTCCGCTTTACTCAGCCAAGTAATACCGATCGATTTGATATTCATCGTTCATCACTCCGTTTCGTCTCGATAATTGTTCGTTCATTTGTCGTTGTCGTTCTTGTTCTCGTTCGTGTCCGGATGGACATTGGCGTTGATCGCTGCGAGGCTCGAGAAGATCACCAGCGCGTCCTTGATATCCTTCCAGTTCCCCGCATCCACATGATCGAGCAGGTTGTTCACGCGGGTGGTCCGGATGCCGCGAAAACCCTTCTGGTCACCCTCGGGACCGCGGACCGTTTTCTTATAGATCCTATGCAGCGCTTCGGCGATCACCGTCTGGAACGCCTCCATACTCGTCACATTGTAGAGCTTGCTCATGATCGTGACATCCTTGGCGAAAAAATTGCCCAGGATCGTCCCGAACGCACGCACATCCTTTCGTAACTCCTCGTCCATCATAGTATTCGTCTCCAAATATTCCATATAAAAATAATTACCGAACAAATTCTCCGGGGTGCCGAACCCCACTTGCGGATAGGTCGTCACCCGCTCGGCGTTCTTACACATCTCGAGCCAGAACCGCGCGAGATCGTGATGGTCGTTGGTGATGAACGCACGCGAGAGCTTCTGCATCACCACACCGATATTCTTGTCCACGCGCATCCGACCGAGGATATCGTTCACCAGCGAGTACGGCCCCGCGTTCGGATGCTCGTATTCACGCACATAGTCCCAAAGCTTCTCATGCGGCCGGAGCGTATGCATCGTCCCGAAGGTGACATTGGTACCTTTCGTATAGGCGAGCGCGACCCAGCGTCTGATCCGAGCGAGCTTCGCATCCGGGATGGGCACGAACATATTGCGGAACTGGTCGTCCACCGAGTATTC
>CAZSUE010000325.1:0-3379 GCA_964609045.1 uncultured archaeon
CGTAGATGGTATTCCAAGCGGTGTTTATAAAGGATATTTTGGCTTGGAATGAGCCTGAGGTATGAACTGATTGGGTCTTTCCGTGGAGCGCTGTAAAGAGCAGCAGAAAACGCACCGGAGTGTGGCGCTGGAGCCGCTATGCCCCCTTCCAATGTTCCATGAAATGCTTCGTCGTTCCAACCACCGGTTGACCAGTCCTCGAGCCCCGATTCGAATCCGTCACTGAACGGGAACGACTGGACCCTCGGTACGAACCGATAATTGTTCGAAGGGCAGTCTTCATTCGAGCTGCCTGTATTCGGTCCTCCTAATCCCTCGGAGCCATCCAATGATTCGATGCCTATCGTCGACGAAGAATCTACTCCGGTATTCCAGGTAGTATCATCGTAATGGAGTTCGATCGTATTACTCCCTTCATAGAGCTTGATCTGGAACGAACTTTCGTAGCCACTATTACTTTTTGTTGACCAGTTAAGATATTGAACGGTCAAGACACGTTCGGGAGCTGAGCCAGTTAGCTGAAACGATAATTCGTCGTCGCCTCCCGTGCCATCAACCTCGTCCCACCATGGCGCGATATAACCATCAGGTCGATGGGTATCTGGAATATCTTGATTATACCCTGTAGTTGTTGTTGTGTCGCCACCATATTCATAAAATGCTATATATCCATAAGTGTTTATACGTATATTACTAAAGCAATGACCGAAGTAGCTGAACTGGAACCCAATCGTGATATCTCTATAACCATCGCTCATATTTCCTGAGCTGAATGGAATATCGATTCCAATTCTAATTCTTTCACTGCCCAGCTCGGTCATTCCAACGGGCAGCTCCATTTTCGAATATTCTTTGGTTGCGCGTGTCCCTGACCGCTCTATTAGACCCGTCTCAACCGCGTTTTGGCTGATTGGCGGGCCTCGTTGATCGCTAACGCCCTGATCGATAGAATCAAGCGTATACCCATCATCCGACACCGTTTCGGGCAGGTGATTTTCACCCTCCATATCGCTCGAGGGCGTCCCTGGTTTTAATTGAAGATTCGACTCATTTACCTCCTCCCGCATCGGTGCTATTGTCTCTTGGAACAGTACCCTTTGAGACGACCCGTCAACGATGACGACCTGTGAAGACGCGGTCCCCTCCGCAGCGACCGATACCGCCTCACGGTCTATGCGCACATCGGTCCGTGGTTCTGTTTGGAAGAGAACACGCTCCGGCCCATTTGAGGATGCTTGTCCTGTTTCATGAAAGATCACCAGTATAGTGATCGAGGCTAATAAAAAAATGAGCGCGGCTGAGAGGAACATTCCCAAATATCCATCTAAATATCCTCGAACAGTCATGATCACACCATTGAATCTGCCAATAATACGAGAAAGAACCCTCTGATCGTTCTTGCGAGGGTAAGAATCGACGCTATCTACCTTTTCGCCCTATATAGCATTTTTGACTATAGAGAGAAGGATTGATATATGAACGGGGGCCAAACGAACAAACAATCTCAACATTATAATTATTGCTCATTATATTATGGCGCCTCGCGCACGGTTCCTCCAAACGCTCAATAGCATTAGTAATAGATAACTATTTCAACCCATGCCCTTCGATACTCGCTCTGTACCGATCACTGTCCTCTATCTGCGTCGGCATCCTCTCCACCCACCCACACACATGCAGCAATACCTAAGTACCCCCCACCCATTACCCGGCTCGACCAGAGTGAGCGGATGACGATGAACGCGATAGTGATCAACAGCAGCCCACGCAAAGCGCGCGGCAACACCGCCGCCGTCCTCAACCCGATGATCGAAGGCATGGAAGAAGCCGGCGCAGCGGTGCAAACATTCTACCCGCAGGAGCTCGATATCGAGCCCTGCCTCGGTTGTTTTACCTGCTGGACGAAGACGCCCGGCAAGTGCGTCCAGCGCGACGACATGGATACGATACTCCCGGAACTCGCCGAGGCCGATATCTGGGTCCTCGCCACACCGCTCTATGTCGACGGGATGACGGCGCAGATGAAAACGCTCCTCGACCGCGTCATCCCGCTCGGGCTCCCGTTCATCGAGATCGAGGACGACCACTGCCGCCATCCGCTGCGCGAAGAGCACCGCGACCACACGGGCACCGTGGCGCTGGTCTCGAACTGCGGCTTCTGGGAACGCGACAACTTCACCCCGCTCGTCGCACATGTCCGAGCCGCCTGCAAGAATTTTCACTGCCGCTTCGGCGGCGCGCTGCTCCGGCCGCATGGGCCCGCACTCCCGATCATGCAGCGCCAG
This sequence comes from uncultured archaeon, assembly GCA_964609045.1. GTDB lineage: Archaea > Thermoplasmatota > Penumbrarchaeia > CAZSUE01 > CAZSUE01 > CAZSUE01. Next base: position 2,286 of record CAZSUE010000325.1, read on the forward strand.
GGCATGCCGGTGGACGATGTCGTCGCCGCAGCTAAGAACGCCGGTCGCGAACTCGTCGACGAGGGCATGATCGCAGAGGAGACCGAGGCGGCGGTGAGCCGCGAGCTCCTCCCCCGCGAGCAGTATATCGCCATATTGAACGGCCATTTTTCCAATGAGCTCGCGAAGCTCGAGTCATGAGTGCTAACGCGCGCATCCTCACCAGTGACGATCTCCTGCTCCCTATCGCTTCAAACGATCGTTGGAATCGAGTGCTCCGCCGATACTCAGCACCCTCCCAAATGAGAGGTGTCTATGGGGTGTGTGCAAGGGGCGCAAAACGGTTTGGTTCGAACAGTCAGTCTCGCCCACCCATTATTGATCAAACGTACAAAGGGTATGGTTCTCCAACGGAAGGTTGACAAAGGGTATAGTTCTCCAACGGAAGGTTGAAGCGATGATTGCTCCCTTCAGTTCCAAACAAGCAAAGCACTAGATTGAAATAGAGCGTCGTTGCTCCAGTGCCACCCCCACCGATCATATTTCGGGACGCACGAGGCGACTGGATGGCGCAAGACGAGCGTTCGGCACATAGGACCGCACGAGCCGCCGAGACCGACCCCCCGACCGATGCCAAAGCCAATTGCAAGAGCCACGGTGAGTGCAATGGTGACCGGAAGAGGAACGGTAAGGGTAAGGGTAAGGGTAAGGGTAAGGGTAACGGGAGTGGAGCAGAGGACATGCCCCGAAAATGGGGCCTGTCCCTCGACGCCAGCACCCTCACTATCGCACGCGGGCTCGCGTTTGCGCTCTCGCTCATTATCCCCATGGTCTTCGTGCGCGTATTCACCACACACCAGTACGCCACCTTTCGCCAATTGACACTCCTCTTCTCCACACTCCAGACCATTTTCATCCTCGGCATACCGCTCTCGCTCCAGTATTTCTATCCGCGTGCCGAAGGCCGCGACAAGGACCGGTTCGTCACCCAGACGATGTTCGTCACGCTCATCATCGGCGGTGTTTTCTTCGCCACGCTCATCGCGGCGGGACCGTTCCTCACCACCGTCCTCTTCCATCGCAACCTCGGCGGCTATATGCTGCTCCTTGCGTTC
>CAZSUE010000325.1:3389-5998 GCA_964609045.1 uncultured archaeon
CCTCGTTCCTCGCCATATTGATGACCCTTCATAAGGATGTGAAGCTCTGCGCCGTCACCACCATCGCGTTCTCCGCCCTCGACCTCCTCCTCCTCCCCGGCAGCGCGCTCCTCACCCGCACCGTCTCCGGTCTCTTCATCGGCATCGTCATCGGCAGCGGCATCAAGATGGCGGTGGCCTACTTCTACATATTCCGCAATTTCCGCGTGAATTTCAGCGGTATCACCACGCGCCGGCTGCGACGCCAGCTCGTCTATGTCATCCCGCTCGGCGTCTCATCGATACTCTCGATCCTCAATGTGAACATCGACAAGTTCTTCGTCTCTTATTTCCTCACCGCGGAGATATTCGCCATCTATTCCATCGGCTCGTTCTATACGCCCTACATCAGTATCCTCACCTCCTCCGTCCGCGACGTCCTCGTCCCGAACCTCTCCAAGCTCGGCAAATTGGAGCGCACGCCGGAGTTCATCGCGCTCTGGCACGAGGCGATACGGAAGGTCGCACTCATCTTCTTCACCTTCTCCTTTTTCGTCGCGCTCATCGCCACCGAGATGATCACGCTCCTCTTTACCGACACCTATTTCGCCGCCGTACCGGTGTTCATGGTCTATCTCCTCATCATCCTCGTCCGCGGGTCCCTCTTCAATAATGTCCTCGTCGCGCTCGGCGAGACCAAAACGATATTGAAAGTGACCGCATTCTCAGTGGGCGCGAACTTCATCATGAACTTCGCATTCATCGTCGCGTTCCTCCGCATCGGGTTTCCGGGCTATATCGCACCGCCGCTGGCCACGGTCATCGTCGCATATATCACCAGCGCGATCACCATCGTCATGATCGCGCGCAGACTCGGCATCACCATCCGGCGTACCTACCCCTGGCGCACCATTGCGTGGATGACCGCGGTTTCTACGGCATCGTTCCTCATCACCTTCATGATCACCACCGCGCTCGGTACGGGGCTCCTTTCCACGCTCTATCCGCCCCTGGACGCACTCGCATGGAGCCCGCTGGCCACCGCGCCGAAGATCATCCGACTGGTTCTAACGGCGGCGATCTTCCTCCCGGTCCATTACCTCCTCCTCCGCAATAGCGATATGCTTACCCGGGACGACCTCGGCGCGTTCTTTTCGTTCGTACGCCCCATCATCGCAAAGATGCGGAGCCGACGGTGAGAGCGGTGTCATGTCCGTCGGAGATCACCGATCGTGAAACAGATAGAATTGCGCAACCAACGCGTTGGATCGACTGAACATAGCCGCCTCCATAGAGACCGAGGATCGTGGATCGGTCCAATTTATACGAGAATTGTGATGGAATCTCACGCCAGTTATACCGAAGTTGGGAGAGTTTCCCAAATAGAGTTAAACGGTTCGGGCCGCATCGTCCCTATCGGTGATGCGATGTTACCCAATAGCGTCTACAATATTATGCAGCAGATAACGGTCGAAAGCCAGAGTTTGAAACGGATCAAGAACGATTATATCGACGACGCGAAAGACGACAGAGAGCTCACGCAATACTGGAAGGAGCTGGAGAAGGACAAGGAGACGCATATCGACGACTTGCAGAAGCTATTGGAGAAATATCTGGAATAAAAGAGATAAAATAGAGACCATATCGACGATCTGACGCACCGTTTTACGATAACGAGACAAGCGGCGGGACCGTAGCGGGACCGTTCCACCTTTCCTCCATTTGGTTCTTTTTCCCTCCCACCACTTCGCCCTTTTCCCGCCCGTCCCGTCATCTTGTCTCTCCCAGAAAAAAAGAGTGAGCGCCATTCCAGATGGCGCTCGACTCCCATTCCCCTTTTCACTTTTCAATTTTCACTTTCCGATTCTCACTTTTTAGCTCTTTCATCTCTTTCCCTTCTATCGTGGCGCCACACGGACGTTTTCTTTATTCACCCTCTCGGGAGAATGTGCCAAGCCAGGCACCGAGAACCCCGCGAGCCCACCGGGGTTCTCCCATTCCCGTTCGTCCTCTATTTGGTCGAGTGGACCACACCCGCTCGGCTCACCCTCTGGCCATCGTTTATTGAGCGTGCGTGCGATGAGATCGGTGGTTCGGATGGACCACCGAAAAGGAGCACGAAAATGGAGCACCAGATCCGTGCACCGATCCGTATTTACTTCACTCCTCTGGACCTGCTTTGGCTCCCTACCCCGCACCCCGCCACGCACATGCATATGCATATGCATACCCGCGTTTGCGCTATGGGTCCACCATCGTCGCGTACGCGACCATCGCCTCGACCATGCCGACTTGTGCGCATCAGCGCATCACCCCCACCCTCACATGATTTTCATCCGGTTACAACGTTATAACATCATCGATGACCGAAATCTTCGAAGCCAAGCTCCGTCAGATCGGCAACTCGCTCGGTGTGATCGTCCCGAACGAGCTCATCACTGAAAAAGGGTATCGAAAGGGCGATATCGTTACTATCGCGATCCCTTCGATGGACCTGGAACAGCGGAACCGGAAGCTTGGACATCTTGCCGGCAAATTCGCAGCAAAACACTCATTTGTTCGGGAAACCGAGGACCGGTTTTAAATGTTCGTTGATACTTCGGTCCTCATCGAACTCCTGGTTTCTGAAC
>CAZSUE010000326.1:0-5970 GCA_964609045.1 uncultured archaeon
GCGAGAATATAATAATAGATGAGCATGCGGTCCTGCGTGGTCATAACGATGGCCAGCCCGATCACCTCGGCCACACCGAACAGCGTCAACCCAGACCGTTTCCAGAAATCGTCGATACGCTGCAGGAGGTCCGTGAGGCCCTTGTGTTCCAAACGCAGATCGAACTCGCCCCGTTCGCCTTTCCTCAATATACGCTCCACATAGCGTGGGAACTTCCGCGCCAATTTCGCATAATCCGTCGCCATCCGGCTGCCGTATTTCAAGAGCGCTTTCGGACCATAGCGCTCGTAGATGATCTGCTGGATCACCGGTTCGGCAGCCTCGACCATATCGTAATCGGGGTCCAATTTCCGCGCGATACCGTCGCTCTGGAACAACGCGCGCTCGATCAAGAAGAAATCTGCCGGAAGTCGCACGTCATATTTTTGCGCGGCGTTGATCAATCTATCCAAAAGCTCCGGATCGGCGATCGACGGCTCCTCGGTGTAGAAATAGTCCAACACCTTCTCGACATCCTTCTTAAAGCCCTTCACATCGAGGTCGCCGGACCATTCGCCGAAGACGAGGTACGCCTCAACCACGCGATCTACATCGTTCCGGATAAAACCCTCCAGGAGCTTGATCATCGCATCGCGGCGCCGTTGCGTGATCTGGCCCACCGCGCCGAAATCGAGGTAGGCGATGGTGTCTTCGTCGATGATGAGGATATTGCCCGGCGAAGGATCGGCGTGGAAGAACCGATGCTGGAGCACCTGCGTCAGCATGCTCTGGGTAATGTTCCGAACGATCTTGGACCGGTCCATACCTTCGAGTTCGGGCAGCTCCTCCTCGCCGAACCGTATCCCATCGATGAATTCCATGGTGAGGACCCGCCGCGAGGAGAACTCGCGGTAGAGGCGCGGTATCTTCACATGCGGATTCCCCTCGAAGTTCTCGGCCATGATCTCCATATTGTGTGCTTCGTTCCTAAAATCGATCTCCTTTTTGATCATGAGCTCCATTTCACGGGCGATCCCTTCCGGATTGTACGGTGCGGAGTCGCGAAAAAGGTGGGCGATGAATTTCGTAATTCGGTTGACGATCTCGATATCGGTGTCGATATTCTTTTCGATACCGCTATGGAGCACCTTCACCGCAACTTCGTCGCCGTTCTTCAACACCGCATGATGGACCTGCGCCAATGAGGCAGAGGCCTCGGGTTCGGTTGCGAACGAATCGAAGACCTCGTCCATCTTCCGGTCCAGTTCGCGTTCGATGGTGCGTCGGACCTTATAGAGCGGTTCGGGGGTGGTTTCGTCGTAGAGCTTCTCGAACTCTTCGATAAATTCGCGTTGCACGAGGTCGGGGCGTGTCGCGAACATCTGCCCCATTTTGATATAGGTCGGACCGAGCACCTCTAACATCTTTCGGACCCGTTTCGGCTCGTCCCCTCGAACGGGGATATGGAGCTGCATGGAAGTGGCGCCAAAGCTCCGACCCTGGCGGACGAACTGGCCGCCGATCTTGCGCGCGATATCGAAAAAGCCGTGACTGATCAAGATGCGTGTGATCTCATTGAGGCGTTTCAGCCGCCGCAAGGTGTGATGGTCCTGATAGGGAGCACCAAGCTGAGCTTGCGGCGCCTCGGCGTCGCTGGGTCGGATAGTGGGTTCCACACCACTTCTCCGCCCACCATCACCATTATCGGTCCCGGTCTCCTCCGCCGATTGAAGGGTACGCACCTTCCTCTTCTTCACCGGGCGTCTCGTGCGCCGTGCAACACGGATCTTCTTTCCTTCCGTCATGAAAAACTGCAGGCCTAGTATTGAATGCTCCTATATTTTTTGTTCGGTAGGCTGCAACGCAATATATGCGCGAGGAGAACATGGCGAAGAACGTGACCTATTCTTCGACACATCGTAGATGTTCAGGGAGATTGCCGTCGAGCGAAGCCAGATGTGCCAGATTCTGCAACCACTGGCAACGATTGGCGCGCCGCATCGCTCCGGTTATCCGACATCCAGCTGGTCCACGGCACGGGCGACGCCCTCGACCAGCTGCATGAACCGAGCGTAGAGCGCCTCGGCCTCCTTCTTTTTGGGTACTGACTCTTTTTTGCGATATGTATCGATCCGTTCCAACACCGCCGCATCGACCCCAAACTGTTGCGCAGCGGACCCTGTCACCGCGCTACGCTCGATCGGTTCATCCGAGACCAAGGAGAGCGTCGCCCGCAGGGTCTCCATGAACCCCTCGAGACGCTGGGTCATGATCTCGGTCAACCCATGCCCCTGCTGACGGAGGTACGCCCGTCGCAACCCTAGCAACAAATTCTTGATCTCCTGCTCGCAACGCAGCCGAAGGTGCTCGCGGCCGATGGCGATAGCGCCGAGGATATCGTCGCCCAATACCACATGTCGCGAGCGTTTGATCGATAGGAATTTCACCGGAAAGACATCGGTAGACGAGCGAAGATCCTCTGCAGTGAGGAGGAACGGTGCGATGCCGTAGCGTCGGCCTTTGACAACGGCATCGAGGAGCTGTTTCAGATGGCCCAGCTCGAGGTTCTCCACCACGATGAGAAGATCGACAGTACTCATCCCGCTCCGAAACCCACCCCGTGCGGCAGTGCCGTACATCGTGACCGAGCGGAGCCCGTCACCAAAGACACCCCTCACCGTTTCGACGAATTTCGTCACCGCTTTTTGCTCCTTCGAGGATAAGTTCTTTACCGAGAGATCGATCGATTGCTTGAGTTTCATACTCCTCACCAAATTCGTATGCTTCATTCTTTCTTTGAAGGGATCGCGCCGCATAACTCATCCCTCTTACGATCGCTGTACATGCTCCTTATCGAGGACGATCCCGCAATAGTCTCACAACGGGGTGCGCTATCGTCGTATATCCCCAATGAATGACCTAGCGGGTCGACATCGTGCGCGTGGGCATACCCCGCGCGCCAGCAGCCCGGGTCGGCGCGAAACGGGTCGCCGGTAACTGCATAGGCAAGACAGCGGAGCCCGCCGCGGCAGAGATGGCGATAGAAGCACTGCTCGCAGCCGTTACTGACTCGTCCACGCTGGCGCAGCGCCACCAACAGCTCGCTGCTGAAATACAATTCATCGAGCGGTGTGCTGCGGACATTACCCACACCGATGGGGAGCCGCCGGCAGGGATAGAGCTCCCCGTCGGGCATGATAGTCACCAATCCGTCCCCCGCGTTGCAACGGTAAGGCCGCCCACCGCCGACAAGGAACTGGAGCGCGCGCTGGAGCTGCACGGTGGTGTGTGAAAACGGGCGTCTTGCGCATCGCCGCCGTTCACGGGCCATGATCGTGAAGAATTCCTTCGTCTCGGCCGGTGACAAAACTGCATCGGATAATGCGCTCCCCGCCCCGACAGGGAGCAATCGATCCGCCCAGACCTTCGCAGCACCGTGCCGTCGTGCGACGCTGACCACATTGGGAAACTCACGATAGTTGCCGCGATGCGCGGTGAACGAGACGATGGTCCGGATGCCCGCATCGGCAAGCGCCTCGATCGCACCCAGCGTACGATCGAAGTTCCCGGCGCCACGGATGTGATCGTGCGTTGCGCGACCTCCCTCCATACTAACCTGGATATATGCCGGAGACATTGCGGCGAGCCGTTGCGCGACGCCATCGGTGACAAGCGTCCCGTTCGTGAGGATGGCGAACCGAAGGACACCACGGTTCGTATACTGGGTGATGTGACGAAGGAGTTCGAAGAAATCCTCGCGGATGAACGGTTCGCCGCCGGTGAGCGTGATTTGACCGCCAACGGGATGATCTGCACGCGCGCGTAGCCTACGCAGTAATCGCAGGTACTGATCGAAGATGTCGTAAAGCGCAGAAAGGGTGAGTTCTGATTGTGGCTGGTCGCGGTCCTGATAACAGTGTTCGCATCGGAGATTACACCGTTGGGTAATATGCCACTGGAGGTTGAGCCGGTGTGGAACCGTATACCTATCGCAATGCGCGCGCTCGCACCTCATCCGCAGCCCCCGCAACCACCGCAACCACCGCAACCACCGCCGCACCCGCCCCCACCGCAGCCGCTACAGCCGCTACAGCCGCCGCAGCCAGATGACATGGAGAAGTTATCGCTGAAACCCGAGAACATTTCCGATTGCGAAAATGCGAAGAACCCAAAGATGGCGATGCCAAAGGTCGGATCGATGCCCTCGGGCTTCTCGCCCTTCGCCAGCGAGTCCTTCACCCAATCGAAGTGCTCTCGGAGCGCGTCCTTATAATCCCGCGCCAGCGCGGTCTTGTGGCGCCGGGGGTTGAGCACACCGGGCACGACGACGGCGGCGGCGATGAGGATGATCACTAAGAAGGTGATCGGTTGGTCGCGCGCCACCCCCAGCACCAATTTGGTTCCACCCAAGGCCAGGATTGCGCCGTAGATGAAGAGAAAGATCAGCCACGACGTGATCTTATCACCGCGGCTTCGGCGCAAATGCGCGCGCTCCAGCGTGTCGTAGATCGGTTCCAGTTGTTGTTCGAGCGTGGTGCGGATGGTTTTGTCGTTGAAGACCTCCTTGGGTTTCCGCGGCGCGTTGAGTTCGAGATAGACCGTTCGCTCCAGCGGCGACAGCACTGGGTCTTGGGCCGGAGTGCGTTGCACCTTCTTTTCGGAGTCCTCCTCCACGACCTCGATCAAATTTCGGTCCCAGAGCCGAAAGAGGATAGTTTTGAGCATGTCGCCGGTATCGCCGTCGATCGCCGCAATGGTGAGCGGGTCGAATTGCGTGAGCGAAGGCAGCGGGTGCTTCCGCGACCCGTCCGCCCAGAACCAGTACCACCCTCCGACCAAGGCACCGACGATCACGGCGATGTACAGGACGAGGAACCATGGGCCAGAAATTGCGATCAGCCAATCAAGAATCATCTACAGTTCACCACCGGATACACAGAAGTCTGGATCATCGATCTGCGGCACTATGTCGACATCACCCCCCCTCCTCATAAGGTGGATGGAACGCGCATAGAAAATGGGAAACGAACCTCGTATCGGGCACAACGTAAATATAATTTACTTCAACCGATCAATTCCTCCGCTACACCGCGATCCTTCACTACCGCGATACCGTCTCGCGCTACACCTCGCCCTCATCTTACCCTTATTTGGCACGCCCCAGCATCGGAACCCGGCCGCGTTCAGCGCTGGCGAGGCCAGTGATGCTCCGTCACCAGCGAATCGCGAAGCCCGTGATAGAGGAGGAAATGCAACGGCGCGTTCACATCGGCGAGGGTGGAGAGCCGTCCGTGGGTATCGGAACCGATGGAGACCGTGCCCGGACAGCCGTTGAGGCGTTCTAAGAAATCGGTGGCATACTCGTAATACGGCTTCCCGCCACGACGGTAGGACGGCGATGCGGAAAGTTCCACGAACACCGGCGGGTCACCCTCGGTCATAAGGCGATAGAGCTGTTCGAGGTCCGATTCGGAGAATACGGCCATGAGGTCGGTGTGCGCCAACCCCACCGGGACGGTGAAATGGTCGAGAAGCTGTTGGAACGAACCCAGCGCAAGACCGCCCCAGCGTGTGTCGCCGATATATTCGAAAAGCACGAGATCGAACGCGTTGAGCAGCTCGAACGGGAGTCTCGAATGGTCACATCGCATTGGGTTGCCGTCGAGTTCGACCCCGGCGAGCACGGTGACCCGGTCGTGGTACTTCCTATCCAGCGCCCGGACGGTCTCGAGATAATACGCGGTCTCGGCGATGGGGACGGAGCTGACCTTGGTGGTCGCAAAATGATCGGTAATGGCGATATGGCTCAGCCCTGCCTCCAGTGCCGCTTTGACCAGCCACTCCGGTTCGAAGGAGCCGTCGGAGAAGACCGTATGCGTATGGAGGTTCACGGGCGCAAGTGGTGATGCGGCGGCCATACACCTGTCAATGGTGCAACAGTATTTGTATTTTCTAGCACGCTCACGCTCATAGGCGTGCTTGTTTGCCCAC
>CAZSUE010000327.1:0-5965 GCA_964609045.1 uncultured archaeon
ACCCCCCCATCCCCAAAAGATTATTGCCGCGCAGAGATATCCATCGGCCAAGGAAACGATCACAATGGAACTCTCCATCAATCTCGTCAATGAGATCCGCATCTACCGCGACGATACCTTCGTCGATCTCACCACCTATGTGGAGGAGCTCTCCCAGAACGCCGACCGCGCCGGCTGTGACAACCTCTGGTGGGAGGTGGACGACGACCGCATCGTCGCTGCGAACGACGGCGCGCTCCTCGAAGACCTCACCAAGCTCTTTACCATCTCGGAATCGGGCTGGAACGAGGCGATCAAAGAGAAACAGCACCCGTTCGGGAAAGGGTTCATGTCGGTGATCATCGCCGCCGACACCATCGAGGTGCATAGCGCCTACCAAAAGGCGGTGTTCGATGTGCGCACGGTCCTCGATAAGGGTGAACTCGACTGTATCGAGGTCGAGGACAGCGACGAGTACTATCAAGGGTTCAAGGTCACGCTCACCGACCTCCTCCCCACCTTCGATAAGCGCCGGACCATGCGCAAGATCCGTGAGGTGGGCCAATGGCTCGATTTCAACGTCTACCTCAACGACGATAGGATCGAGGCCATCGTGTTCAACGAGCTGCCCGACCGCCAACCATACGCCATGCTCACCCCCGACCACGGCATCGATGGATGGGTTGCACCGTCCACCCATAATTTCTACAAACCGGTGGTCCACTACCAGCGTCGGGAGGTGTGCAAGATCGATATGCCGTACCTCACCGGGAGGCTCAATGTGGACAGTCGCTGGATCGATCCCCGCCAGCCGGATCGCAAAGCGATCATCATGAACAAGAAAGCGGAGGAGTTCTTCGAGACGATCCAAAGCTACGCGAAAACAGTGTTCCTCGACCTCGTCGAGCGCGGCTCGCAAAAGACGCTCGAAAAATACGAGCGCGGGGTTATGAACTACTGCACGCCAGGGGACTATGCGAAGCACCTCAAGTTCATCGTCCTCTCCACCGCGGATATCGCCGAATACCGCGACGCGCTCGATGTCGTCTTCGAGGGCGATACCTCGAAGATCACCGACGCGCTCAACCGCATCATCGCCGGCGAGCGCTCCATCGAGCAGTACCTCGTGGACCGCATCCGCGTTATCGACGAGGCGCCGAAGGAGGAGCATGAATGGGACCAGCTCCGCGAGGAGAAAGAGGAGCTGCAAGAGCGCCTGGAGACGCTCGAGTCCAAGCGCGAGATGGAAGCGTTACGCAAGGGCCAGGAGCCGGAGGGAGGTAGTACAGGCACGACCACGACCACGACCACGACCACTGGCACCGGCTCTGGCAGCGGAGGAGGCGATGCGGACGGCGAGAAGAAGGGCACCGATTTCTATCGCGTCAGCGACCTCCCAACACTCTACTACCTCAGCGTGAAGGATTTCTCGAAGTACCAAACAAAGCTGGCCGAGGCGGAGTATCTCGGCGTCAATGTCGTCTTCTGTCGCAACAAGCTCGAAATCGCCGCCGTGGAGGCCATGCAGAACAGCGTGCACATCAAGAACCTCAAGAAAGGCGTGACGAAGCGCGTGATAATGGAACGCATCGGGCCCACAGATGCAAACGAGGTGCGGTTCCAGTGGCTCCTCGACCTTATCATGAAGAAGCTGCGCGAGGAGCGCGCGGTCTCACAGACGATCACCATGGCCGACATCAAATATATCGAGATCCACCGCGCGATGAAATCGCATCATCGCACCGAGAAGGTCAAGCCGGTCAACGGCATCGCACATCAAGGGAAGGTCTATCTCAACCGCTCGCGACTCAAACTGGTCCAGTACGACGGCGTGGCCTTCGATAAGCGGACACGCGCCCTGACCCAGATCGATATCAATGTCCTCCTCGACAATATCGACGTCGTCGCCCACGAGCTGGCGCATATCCTCTATCACACCCGCGACAATACGATGAAGCATTACCAGGTCGAGGTCGAACTGATCAAGCGCATCGTCGAGGCGATCACCGATGTCAAGCGCAAAACCTTTATCGTCACGGTAGACGGGGAGGGCCAAAAGGAGCGGGGGATGCACGGCGGCGTGCGAGTACCCCACATCCCCACGGCCGCGGTGTCGGACCTCGTGGACCAGACCGACCACCCGCTGGTCGTTGTCGACCTCACCCGTGTTGCGGGCGTCGAGCCGTTGCCACCGCCGTCCGAGGTGCCCGAGAGCGTTTCCTTCGACGAGGAGATCGAGTAACCGCCAGTACCGCGATCATTCGCACATCTTCGCCCCCTCACACGATTCCACGCCTTTGGATCATTTCGTTCACCGTTATGACAACCCACGGAGAGAGATGGATGGCTGCTAAACGCCGACGGAAACATACACGACCGAAAACGCGCACTGGAGAGAGTGGCTCTCCGCCTGCGAGTTCGAAAAAGAAACAGAAAAAGAAACAGAAACAGAAACCTAAATCAAAGTCAAAGTCAAAGTCAAAATCGAGATCCAGCTCGCCATCACCATCGCCATCGCCATCTCGATCAAAACCGACTGCGCCCCGCTCGCAGAACGGTCCGCGGACGAGCATCCCGACGCGGGAGACCACCGCCCCCACCGCAGAGGCGCTCGCCGGACCCGCCGTGGCGAAAACGAACGCACAGGTGCTCCTCGACCACGGCCTCGAACCGGTGCTACCCCAGCAGCGGTTGAAGAACGAGATCCTGCGACGGTTGCGGCAGGCGAAGGAGAACGCTGTCGCGCGCGGGGACGCGCTCCAGTCGCTCTTTCCACATACGCTTTTCGATACCGCCACACTCGAACTGATCGTCACCGGGCTCCTCGCAGGCAACCATCTCCTCCTCTTCGGGCCATCAGGTACGGGCAAGACGAATGTGGCCAAGGACATCCTCGCGCTCTTCCCGCGCGAGCTCTGGGCGGTGGACGGTTGCCCGGTACAGGACGACCCGTTCTCGGTCATCGACCCGCACTACGCCGAGCTCGTGCCCATGTGCCCGTTCTGCCGTGCGCGGTTCGGCGGGTCGCTCGACCCCGGCGAGATCGAGCACACATCCATCGATCCGAAGGAAGTGCCAGTGACCCGTATCCTCCTCCGCGAAGGCTACGGTTTCGCACGGGTCCAGGGCTCGCCGGAGGTCTTCCCCGACAACCTCACCGGCACGATCAATATCCATAAGCTCGAAACGGTCGGCGACCCCACCTCTCCGCTCATCCTCGAGCCGGGGAAACTGCTCCAGGCGAACCGCGGGCTCATCCTCCTCGACGAGGTGGGCAAGCTCCCCATCGGCACCCAGAATGTGCTCCTCCAGGCGCTTCAGGAGAGCATCGTCACGCCGGCGAAGAGCCGTGAGACCTTCCCCGCCAGCTTCATCGCCATCACCACCTCGAACCTCGACGACCTCGACAATATCAACGAGCCGCTCAACGATCGGCTGACCAATATCCATATCGGCTATAACAACGAGTTCGAGAAGAACCACCAGATCATCGAGCAGTACTTCGATGCGCATCGCCGCTCCATCCCGCTCCCGCGGCTCTATATCAATAGCGCCATCAACCTCCTAGACAACTGGCGGCGCAATGCGGCCCATATCTCGGAGCTCTCCGAGGTGGGCTCCAATCGGACCATGATCGATATCCTCCTTCGCGCCGAGGCCTATGCGCTCATGGAGGATCGGGCGCACCTCCTCCCTAGCTATTTCAAGCTCGGCGCAAAGAACGCGATGCTCGGCCGTGTCCGCGCGCGCGGCGGCGATTCGTATCTCCAAAATCGGAACATCATCCTCTCGTTCATCGACGAGCACGCCGACGAGGAACTGGCGCGTGGTGCACAGCAGTACTGGTGTCGGTTCTTCCGCGATGTGCTCGGGTCGAACGAGCGGCGCGCGCGGCAGGTGATCGACGAGGGTGTCCAGTGTATCGACGACCCCTCCATGCTGCAACGACTCCCACGCAAGCCCTCACACCTCTCGCATTTTTATCGTTTCGCGCAGTATGTGGCGAGAACGGAACGGTTCATGGCCGACCAGCGTTTTGAACGGCGCGCGGCCACCGTCTTCGCGCTCCTGCGCCAGCTCGATATATTCCGCTGCCCGGACACCGACGGCGCTCCCATCGACCGCGATGCGCTGGAGGCCGAGGTCGAGGCCCAGTTCGAAAAGTAACGCTCACATTATCCATGGCCGGTACGGTGCTAGAAACGGTCGGTGAGCGATAATGAGGATACGATGACGATGACGATGACGAAAACGAAGACGATATGGTTCATATTCAAGATCGAAGTTCGAGAGCACATTCGACGAGAATGAGGATACGACGATGAGCTCCCGCAAGAATGACCGTCCGACCCCCGCAGGCCCCTACAGACTGCCGCGCTGTGACGAGAGCCAGTGGCAGTTCGCGCTCACGCTCGACGAGCGGCAAGCGCTGGTGCGGCGCATCATGAACGAGGGGCTTGGTGCGATCGACGAGTTCATCCGCGAGCACGGCGACGAGAGCGGGAACCTCGCGCGCCACCTCGAGCGTATCCGCGACGCGCTCGTGGGCGAAGCGAAGCGACTCAAGAAACGGCTGGAAACGCTGGCGGCGCGTAAGAAAAAGGCGGTGGAGGGACGGTTCAAGCGCAAACGCGACGCGCTGAGCGAACGCGAACAGATCCTCGATGCGAAGCTCGGAAAATGGGATCGGCTCCGTCCGGGGCGGCTCGAACTCGCGCTCAAAGAGGACGAGCTGATACGTGAGATACTCGATTTCGACCGCTCACAACTGAAATGGTACCAGCGCGCGCAAATCTGGCTCAAGCGGCTCTGGAAACGGTTCATCGCACTCATGAGGTGGCTCGCCATGGCGATCGGACGGTTCTTCCTCCGTCTCTTTTCACGGAAATACCGTGAAAAAGAGCACGCGGCGGCGAAGGCGGAAGAAGCCCGTGCGAAACGGCCGTTCAAGATGGTGTTGGATAACCCAGAGCTTGCATCGCTCTTCGAACGGTTCGATGTCAAGTTCGATAACGCGCTCTTCGTTTCGGATCGGCTCCAGCATTTTGTCGACCGCGAGATCGGCGACCGACCAGGGGATCGCGATAGCGAAGAGATACCCGCCAGTGAACGCCGTGGCGCGATGCGTGGGAAGGAGCGGCGCGATTATCTGAGATCCGCCGAAGCCGCCATGGAGCGGTATCTCGAAGAGAAGCTCGCACGCCAGCGGCGCGAGCTGCGCAAGGAGCGCGAGGAGATGGAGGCGGAACACGAAGCGTTGGCGGCGAAAGAGCACGCACTGGAGGAGGAACGCGAGGAGGCCGAGCGCGCCATCGAGGAGCGACGGGCGGAGGCGGAGCGCGCTTTGGAAAAACGTCTCGAACAGGAGCGCGAGACGGCGATGAAGCGCGATATCCTCCGATCGCTCCAGACCGCCGGGCTTGTGGAGCGTCGCGACGGCCAGTGGGCCATGACCGCGCATATCATCGACAAGTTCGCCGAGATCATCCTCTCCGACGAACTCGAGCAGATGGGCGTGCGCAAGCATCTCCAGCGTGGCGGCTCATCGCGCGCGCAGGGCTATTACGAGCAGCGGCGGTTGCGGACGCATGCCGAGCTGTCGCGCATGGATATCGTGAGCTCGATGATCAATGCGCGGCTCAATCATCCATCCGATCCGCACATCGACGACCGCGATATCCTCACCCGGGTCGATATGCGGCGGCGTGGGACGCACGTGATCATCGCGTTCGATAGGAGCGGATCGATGGACGAGCATCAGCGGCTCCTCGCGGCGAAACGCGCGGCGCTCGCGCTCTATAAAATCGCGCGCCAACGGCACCGTACTTCGCGTGTGGACATCATCGCGTTCGATACGAAGGCACAGCGGTGCGATCTCGAGACGGTATGGGAGAGTACACCGCACGGGTTCACCAATACCGGCGAGGCGCTGGCGCTGGCCGCCGGCCAGTTCGAGCGCGCGGGGAGCGATGAGAAATATCTCTAT
>CAZSUE010000328.1:0-5960 GCA_964609045.1 uncultured archaeon
TGGCGCTTCGCGAATCGGCCACGTTTTGCTGTGCAAAACGGCACGCTCCCCGAACTTCTTCGAAGTATCGGGCATAGGCCATTCTTCGCTCCGCTCAGAGTCACTCTCGCCTCGCGCCTGCGGCGCTTCACCGATCGCAGCTCGAAGAGACCGATCCTGCTGAATTTATGGGATCGATGATGCGACTAGATCGGCGACGATCTTCTATGTCGGTCATAGATGCGACGGTTATTCTTGAGGTGGCATTGCACTGCACTGCACTGCACTGTACTGCTCTGTACTGCGCTGCACGAATTAGCCCATCGATCGATGACGGAGTGCGCCGTGGAACATGTTGCACAGACCGTTTGCATGGGGCACGAAGTGCGACGAGCTCGTTCGTTGGTGTTGGAGCGCTATACCCTGGCAACCCGCCATGCTCAACCACTCTTCTCGTGATATTACCTCCCCGATCTCGACCGCCCCCGCAGGATAGACTGCCTTTAACTGCAGAACGCTATATTGTTAATAAGAAACGTTAGACAGTAACGCTTGCGGTTAGTGGAGATGATCACAAATAGATAGCAACTGGTTTAGAAGAATCGGAATCTACTCGAGCTTATGATGACGCGAAAGCCTCTAAAGTGGCTGACCGAGAACAGAGGCCGCAGTGAACCTCCTATATAGAGTTTAGCCGGAAAAGTCAAGTACTAGAACAAATAGCACCAGCTATACGATGGGTTGTCGGTCAGCCTTTAAAGAGGAGTCCATACCGTTTGAAACTGTAATTCAAAAAATCGAAAAGGGTCGGGAATGACATATGAATTGTTCATCCATTGCATGGCCCAAAAAGAACTGGGAATGTTCGCCGATGAAAAGTATCGTAGGATCGCCGTCTCCGCAGCTGTTCGTTCGACTGCCGCTGCCGCTGCCGTTGGGGTCCAGAGGTGTGGCCCACGAAGCTGCTTCTCTTCGGGTCCGCCGCGCGTCGCAAACTACTGGTAGTGTTGGAGCGTGCCGTTTGTCGTTTACCGTTTACGGCCGTTGTTGTTATTGTTAATGGCGGCGTGAGCGGCGCTTCTGGTTCGGGCCATGCAGATCCCTTTTCTTGAAACATTCCTTGCAGACAAATGCGGTGCGGAATGGATCGACCTCGACCTTCAGATCGGGTTTGATCTCCTTCTGGCAGAAGAAGCATTTCACCTCTGGTGCTTTTTGGTCGGTGATGCGCATGAAGCTTCCGTCTGGTTGTCGGATGAACCGACTTGGTCGAACTCCCATGGTATCAATAGTAACGATCGAAGTCATGATATTTATAACCAAGGATCACCCGCTCGACCGTCGCCCGCTGGCCACGGGCCCGCCGACACCAGCAATCAATATTAAGTAGTTCCGTCGCTATGGGTGCCCATTCCGAACATCTGTGGGTGGTTTCACGGCGCTCGATCGACGGACCGTAATCATCATCATCGGCGGTGTCATCCTTCTCCTCGCGTCGGTCTTGCCGCCGCCGGCGGGGCTGAGTCGAGCCGGGCTCCAGATGCTCGGGCTTCTCGGGTTCGGTGCGTTCTTTTGGATCACTGAACCGATCCCCATGGCGATCACCGCGCTGCTCGTGATCGTGCTCCAGGCTGCGTTCCGTATCCGTACTGCGGCCGAGGTATTCCACAGCTTCGGGAACAAGGCGCTTTTCTTTCTCATCGGCGCGTTCATGCTCGCCGCGGCCATCGAGAAGTCCGAACTCCATAAGCGGTTCGCACTGGGGTTCCTCCAGCGTTTCCGCGCCCGCCCCCGGACCTTTACCCTCGGGATCATGGTCACCTGTGCCGGCATGTCGTTCATCATGCCCGAGCACGCCGTCGCAGCGTTGATGCTCCCCATCGTACTCAGTATCGTCGTCGCGCTGGAGGTGATCCCCGGTGAAAGCAATTTTGGTATCGTGAGCATGCTCGCCATCGCCTATGGCTGCTCGATCGGCAGCCTCGGGACGCTTATCGGCGGTGCACGGAATCCACTGACCATTGGGTTCCTCTCCGAGGTGATGGACATCCGGCTCTCGTTCCTCGATTGGATCACACTCTCATGGCCGGTGGTCCTCTTCAGTGTCCCTCTCGTATGGTTCGTGCTCACCCGGCTCTATCCGATCGAGATCGAAGAAACCGCTGCGGCGCACGAGCGCATGGCCGAAGAGGTCGCGGCACTGGGAGAGTTCGGCGGGAAGGAACGCACTGTGTTGATCGTTTTGGCGGGGACCATTGCGGCCTGGGTGGGCATCTCGCTCTTTCCTAGTTGGAGTGATTACCTCGGTCTCGCCGGTATCGCGCTCCTCGCCGGCGTGGCGCTCTTCTTCACGCGTACCTTGAGCTGGAAAGATGTTGAGCATCGGATGCCCTGGGGTATCGTGCTCCTCTACGGCGGTGCGATCACCCTCGGGGTGGGATTGGAGAGCGCCGGTGCCGCGAAGTGGCTCGCGGGGAACCTCCTCGCGCTCACCGGCCAGAATGCCTATATTCTCATCTTCGTGCTCGTCGGGGTGACCATCGCGCTCACTGAAGCGATGAGCAACACCGCCGCGGTGGCGATCATGCTCCCTATTGCGTTCGGTATCAGTCAGCAGATCGCGGCCCTCACCCCGCTCCTCGTCTCCATGCTCGTCGCGCTCACCGGCGGGCTCGCGTTCATGCTGGTCATCGCAACGCCGGGCAACGCGATCGTGTATTCGTCCGGCTATTTCAAACCGCGCCACCTCCTCAAGGCGGGTGTGGGTGCGCACTTGATCTGTATCCCGATCCTCCTCGTCACCGCGTTCACCTATTGGCGATTCCTCGGAGTGTGGTAATATATTCGAACATATCTTCGTCCCCATCGCATCGACCTTTTTCCCGACCAAAGCGCTTCGGCGCGCACGGCGGCTCGCCGAGCAGTTCAAAGGCAGGATCCATCTCTATTACGACCTCCGCGAAAGCTCGATCAAGCAAATGCGGAGCCGTTCGGAATACGCACTGACCAAACACAACCAGCACGATTTGGAGGACGCCATCGTCGATACACATCTCGAGGAGGTCAGCGAGCTCGTGCTCGAACGCGCGGTGAATGAACTCAGCGCACACGGCCCGCTCGAGATCGAAACGATGTCCAGTCATCCCCATGGTCTTGCCGAAGTCCTCGACCAGCATGCCATCGATCTGATCGTGCTCGAATACGAGGACAAGCCGTTCCGTGATTACTGGCTGCAAGCTGACATGACCATCCCGCTCTGGATCGAATGGGGCAAGTTCGATGAGATCACGACGATCTGTACGAACCTCGCGCCGAACCGACGTGCGCCAGCCATCGCATATGCGCTTGCGAGAGGATTACAAAAGCGCTTGAAGCTCTATTATGTCGTCGATATCGAGGGCGAGTCACAATATGAAGCACGGCATGCGGCTGCGAACCGTTTTCTCAACCAGCGTGAGGAGCGCTACGGCGATGTCGATCTTACTACGATCAGGAAGCGTGGCGATATCGACGCGGTCACCGCCGAGATCGTCGAGAAGTCGCCCCACGACCTCTTCATCCTCGGGCGGATCGAGAAGGAGGTGCGCAGCCATTTCATCTTCACCGAGGATTTCCGGCACCGGTTTGCCAAAGATATCCAGACCACTTTACTCTTGATACGACAGAAAGGCTGTGGGATATGAACTGATAGATGAAATGTGGATGGATAAGCCGCGACATCGCGATATCAATGGAACTTTTTGGGAAATGAAGGACGAGGGCCGAAGACGGCGCCCGCCGCCCACCGCCCCCCTCTATAATAGAATTCAGCAGGATCGTTCCCTGCGGGTAACACGCGTGCAAGACGATGAAATATCGGGCGGGTCACGGCGCCCTGCTCGTTTGTTTTCATTGCTCCATCATTAAAGCCGCTGGGATCGGTATCGGCGTGCGACTGCAACGGCCGCGATGATGCCGAGGGCGCCGATGAGCGCCATGGTCCCGAAGCCGGGTGTATCTTCGTCATCACCGTCCCCGTCGGCACCGTCCTCGGGCACATCGCCGTCGACCGCTTTGGGGGTGAGTTCGCGACTCGCTTGGTTCCAGTCGTTCTCCTCTGCATCGGCGAACGCGCGGACGAAGACATGCAGTTCTTGCGCTTCGCCATCGCCGCCGTCATCGTCATCGTCATCGTCACCGTCCCCGTCGGTATCGCTCTCATCTGTCTCATCTTCCCACTCACTCTTACTTATCTCCCGAACTGCTTTGTACTCCCACTGCTCCCAGTTCTCTGATGTGGGCTTGAAGTAAAATGTGGTATAGCCCGATAGCTGATAGGAAGGGTCATCTTCCATATCGAACTCGTCGAACCAATGGACTTCGCCCTCAATAGAGCCGTTCTCATCGTAGCTCACCGGGGCGATCTTACAGTGGTCGACGCCGCCAGTGGTACCTTTTATCGTCATCTCCGTATGGACCGTGTCGCCCTCTTCTTCGTACTGATAGGTGACATCGGTGATCGCGATATCGATGGTGGGGTCGGTGGGCGTTTCCTCGGCGGGGTCGACTGCTCCATCGTCATCTCCATCTCCATCATCGTCGGCGCCGTCACCATTTCCATTTCCATTTCCATTTCCATTGCCATCGTCGTCACCGTTGTCGCTCGTATCGAAATAGAAAGTGACCGAGGCGGTATTGTAATCGTTATCGAGGAGGGTTGCGCGCACCTCGAGCGTGTTCTCACCACTTTCGAGCATCCCTTGGCCCGCGACGTAATAGGTCGAGATGGTGGCGGTCCATGAGGACCAGTCGCCGGCTGCGGAATCGTCGTTGGCGCTCTGCCAGCCGGTGTCGCCATTATCGTAGAGGATGCGGTACTCGATCGTATCGATCTCACTTTCTGCGGGCGGTGCGGCGGTGCCTTCGGCAGTATATGTGGCCATGGCGTTGTCGCTCGCCTCGATGGTCTCACCTTCGCTCGGGTCGGTAATGGATATCTGTATCTGGTCGTTCACCGTTCCTCCGCCGTCGCCGTTCGTACCGTCGTCACCGTTCGTACCATCGTCTGTGCCGTCGCTCACACCGTCGTCCGGTGCAGCGTCGGAGGCGGTTACCGGCGGGTCGACGGTGAGCGCGTTATAGGTTTCGCAGCCGATCATCCAGCCGGTGACCTCTCCGGCCACGGTGAGGTCCTCGCGCGGAAAGGTGACGGTGAGCTGGTCGGTGCCGAAGCCGCTCACATTCTCGTCACCGTAATAGAAAAGATGGTCTTCGGTCTCGTGATCCATGGTCACTTGCGTTTCCGACCCGCTGTCGGAGCTCATCCTTAATACTTCGACCTCCCAGTCAGCGCTCGCGTCGCCGTCGGTATCGAGAGAAAAGACCCAACTGACCATCCAGTCCGCGCCGCTGAGCGAACCACGGATGGTGCCCGCTACCGTGGTGGTGAGCGTGACGATGCCGCCGGCCTCGCTGGAGGTTACCTCGGTGATATCGACATCGTCGATGAACGACGAGTCCGCATTCATGGAACTCGCGTCGCCTGTTGGATCGGTGACGGTGGCCGAATAATTCACTTCGCCCGTAGCGCCGCCCATTGCGGGTACGAGCGTGGCGAGCGCGACGATCGTGATGAGCCATACTGAACAACTAATTGCAAATTCTTTCCTGATCATTGTCTCAACCTACCATGCCTCTATTTCGCGTGTCCGTTGGGATGTTCTGGTTGCTGAATAGTTCTCAGCTGCGGCACGGTTTATTAGTACTATTCAAATTAAGGGGGAACTGCGTTGGGAGTCTCTTACATCGACGATACAATTTGGGTACAATTCTCTCTGGCGAGATCTCCAGACGGTATATAATTGCGGGAGTGGTATCGCACGCCTTCCCTATTGTATTGGTATGAAAAACATGGGAACGGGGGGTTGGGGAACGGGGGATCCGGCGGCACACTTGTCGCCGGACGCTGACTCTGAGCGGAGCGAGGAATGGCGCGACGGGGG